>NZ_JAGTTT010000039.1:0-13711 GCF_018223505.1 Anaerostipes sp. Marseille-Q3525 | reverse complement strand
TGCAAATATAACGTATATTAATAGACAAGCAAATATTTATATGAACATGCGGGATTTTGATTTCGAAATATTACATTCTATATAATAAGAAAGCATCCCGTCAATATACACTTAGGAGGATTTATTTCATGAAAGAAAAAGTTGTTTTAGCATATTCCGGAGGTCTTGATACTACAGCTCTGATTCCTTGGCTTAAGGAAACATTTGACTATGAAGTTATCTGCTGCTGCGTTAACTGTGGACAGGGTAACGAATTAGACGGACTTGATGAAAGAGCAAAATTATCCGGAGCATCTAAATTATATATCGAAGATATCGTTGATGATTTCTGTGATAACTACATCATGCCATGCGTACAGGCAGGTGCTGTATACGAACATCAGTATCTTCTTGGAACATCTATGGCTCGTCCAGCAATCGCTAAGAAATTAGTTGAGATTGCAAGAAAAGAAAACGCAGTTGCTATCTGCCACGGTGCTACAGGAAAAGGAAATGACCAGATCCGTTTTGAACTTGGTATCAAAGCTTTAGCTCCAGACATCAAGATCATCGCTCCATGGCGTATGACAGACGTATGGACAATGCAGTCTCGTGAAGATGAAATTGAATTCTGTGAAGCACACGGAATCCATCTTCCATTTGATGCAAGCCACAGCTACAGCCGTGACCGTAACTTATGGCATATCAGCCACGAAGGTCTTGAATTAGAAGATCCTTCTTTAGCACCAAACTATGATAACATGCTTGTTTTAGGAGTAACTCCACAGAACGCTCCTGATAAAGAAACAGAAGTTACTATGACATTTGAAGCTGGTGTTCCTAAGACATTAAATGGAAAAGAAATGAAAGTTTCTGAGATCATCACTGAATTAAACCGTCTTGGTGGCGAAAATGGTATCGGTATCGTCGACATCGTTGAAAACCGTGTTGTAGGAATGAAATCCCGTGGTGTATACGAAACTCCAGGTGGAACAATCTTAATGGCAGCTCACGAACAGTTAGAAGAATTGATCCTTGACCGTGAAACAATGGAAGCTAAGAAGAAACTTGGAAGCCAGATGGCTCAGGTTGTATACGAAGGAAAATGGTTCACTCCACTTCGTGAAGCAATCCAGGCATTCGTTACATCTACTCAGAAATATGTAACAGGTGAAGTTAAATTCAAACTTTACAAAGGTAATATCATCAAAGCTGGAACTACTTCTCCATACAGCTTATACAATGAATCTTTAGCATCTTTCACAACTGGTGATATGTATGATCATCATGATGCAGATGGATTTATTACATTATTTGGACTTCCTTTGAAAGTTCGTGCTATGAAGATGCAGGAAGCTGAAAAGAATAATAATAAATAAAACATAACCCATGGAACTGCTCTTACTCACAGTTCCATGGGTTATATTTTTCTACACTGTTTTCCAAAAATGATAATAAATCTTCCACATCGAATACTTTAACATTCTTTACCGCCTCTTCTGGCACTGTCAGGTATCCTTCTAATTCTTTTAAAACATTTTTTACATTCCGATAAGAAACTTCTTCAATTCCTGGATTATTAACTTCTGGATCAAGTCTGATCGGTATATGATAATAATTGAACAGATACGTGTTCATCTTCGTATAGTCACCATAATAATATTTCTCTGAGAAAAAATCTTCTTTTAAAATCTTTTCTCCAGTTCTTTTTAAGATCACATATTTTACCTTGTTCATTTTTTCCTCTACCCGATCTTCTTTATCTCGGAATTCTATAATTCTTGGCATGTATTCTTTGAAAAACTTCCGGTCGATATATAAATGAAATAAATATCCCATTACACTCGGATCATGTAAAATATTATGATATTTCCTCACAAACCGTGATATTTCTGGATATTCTACCATATTTCCTTGATATTTGGGATCTCTAAAATGTGATCTTGCTTTATCTTTTGTTGTATCTGGCATCAGATTTCCAATTAAAAAATTATTTGTTTCCTGCTTATTTACAAACAATTCCTGCTCTTTTTTTGTTTGTTTTAAAAACATCTGTGCTGCAGTTAAATGTAAAATATATCCTGGCATAATTATCCGATTCCTCCTAATGCAATTCCAAGTACCAATACTAAAATACAGATTGGCACATAAATATATTTACAGATTGGATAATATAATTTCGTAAATTTATTTTCTCTTCCCTTGTTTACCTGTGTTTCTACATATTTCTTTCCTGCTACCCAGAAGAACATGATTCCTGCAAGCCCCGCTCCTAATGGACAGATGTAAATGGATAGAATATCCATCCAATCAGATACGATGCCCTGGATCAATAAGGATACGATCACGCCGATCACTGCGATGATCACGCAGGCGGTCTTTCTTCCTACGTGGAGTTTTTCCTGTATGGTTGCGATCGGTGCTTCGTAGAGATTGATCAGTGATGTCATTCCCGCAAAAAGCACTGCAACGAAAAAGATGATCGCGATGATCGTACTTCCTGGCATGGAGCTGATCAGGTTTGGAAGATAGATAAATAACAGCCCCGGTCCTCCTTGATCCAGTGTTGCTCCAGTTGTTGCCATAGCTGGGATGATCACGAGTGCTGCAAGCATCGCAGCAACCGTATCAAAAAATGCAACTCTTGCTGCAGATGATGGGATGTCTTCTTCATCGGATAAATACGATCCATAGATCAATGTTCCATTTCCTGCGACGGATAAGGAAAAGAAGGCCTGTCCTAGTGCAAAGATCCATGTCTTTGGATCTAAGATGGCCGCCTTATCGACTCTGAAAATATATTGATATCCCGTTGCTGCCCCTGGCTGAAATGCCACGTAGATTCCAAGGATCACAAACAGCGCAAAGAAAATAGGCATTAAAATCTTATTGGCTTTCTCAATCCCTGCTCCTACACCAAAGATTAAAATACACATGCATAAGATCAAAGCTAAAATCTGCCAGATGTTATTTCCAAATGCAGATGCCATTGCTCCAAAACGTCCGCCAAATTCTTCGATCGTCTTTGGTGCAAGTGTTGCCCCTGTGAAAGTTCCAACAGCATATTTTAAGATCCACCCCATCACAACTGTATATCCGATTGCCATAGCAAGAGAACCAAGAACTGGTATCATTCCTAACCCTTCCCCGACTTTTCTCTTTCCTTTCTTCTCACAGACCATCCCAAATGCATCAATCGGTCCAGACCTTGCCGCACGTCCAAAACTCATCTCTCCGATCACACCAGTGGATGCGATCACAACGACAAAGATAAAATATGGGATCAAAAAGGAACCTCCCCCATACAAAGATACCCTTGTCGGAAACATCCATATATTTCCCATACCAACTGCCGAACCAATGCAGGCGAGGATAAATCCCCACCTGCTGTTAAATGATTCTCTTTTATCTTTCATATTTCAATTTTATCCTCCTGATTTTACTTTTTAAACTTCAAGTCTGTCGGTGTCAATACTCCATCATCTCCAAGCTGCTTCCATTTATATGTGAAATTCTTCTTTGCTGAATGTATCTTCTGTCTGTTGATCGTTTGACCTTTCATACCGATCAGCTGTTCATTTATGATAACATATGCTGTGTCTTTTTGCATCTGGTATTGTTTTATTTCAGGTGAAATATAGGCTGTTTTTTTGATCTTGACATCATCTTTGTTCATTTCGATGATCTGAATCTTTTTGACTGCACGGTCTGCTTTAAAGTCCACACGGTATGTCATCTTTCCTTCTTCTGTATCCACAGAAAAAGATTGGCTGATCCCAGACCCTCCTGTTTTACATAGATCCTGCACAGAAGACCTTCCTGAAGGTTCCAGATAAAATGTACCATCTGCTCTTTTATATACACTTCCAATCTGCACTTTTGTGATTCCTTTTGTTTCCTGAACATAAATTGTTGCCTTACATGACTGGCCTGTCTTTTGCCATTTATCTTTTTGGATCTCGCCATCTTTCATATTAGAGCCGCCTGAAAAATGAGTCAACTGTGGATCACCATCCATACTGATCGTATTTTCTTTCTGATCGTATTTATGAAAAAAGAAATATCCCTTGATCTTTTTAAAATGAACAAATCCTTTTTTATCTTTCTGCCCAACGGTTGTTCCTTCCATCTCTGGATCTGGAATGTCTGGATCATCCAGACTCTTTCCTACAACTGCATAAGCACCATACAATGTTTTCTTTACTGTTCCATCCTCGTCTTTTTTTGCAAGGCGGCATCCTGATAGAGTTGCTGCCAGCATCACAACCATTGCCAATACTCCTGTTTTTCTGATTCCCCTACTCATCTTCTTCCTCCAATCTCCCGTCAAATTTCAAGATATCTCCAACATCACACTCAAGATAATAGCAGATCTTATTGATCGTTGAGAAACGTACTCCTTTTGCCTTGCCGCTTCTTAAGATTGACAGGTTTGCTTCTGTAATATGGACTTTTTTACATAGTTCTTTGGATGTCATATTTCGCTCTTTTAAGATATCATCCAAATGTATTTTAATTGCCATAACTATCATTCCTTCTATATAAACTGGTCATTTTCTTCTTTTAGCTGTTTGGTCCGCTTGAAGTATTCATGGAAGATCAATGCTCCAAATGCTATGATCAATGGTTCCATGGATACGTCTGGCGCAAACGTGACATTTACATTCTGTAAAGTCGCTCCAAGCAAAAACTGATAAAAATTCAGGATAAAATCTGATATGACTGTAACCACTGCGGTAACCTTTGCGACACCTGCAAGTCTTGCCACTGTCATCATCTGCTGCTCTTCCTTATGATCTTCGATTGCTTTTACTACATGAATGATGTTGATAAATAGCAGGATTGTCATAATGATTGGTAATAACTGTAATACTGATTTAAACCATTCTATCGAAGATACATTTTGCAGTTTATTTTCGCTCTTATGAAGCAGTTCAAATGTCTTTGCATATGTGATCAAAAGCGTGTAATAACTGACTAGTGCAGCAATCAGTCCTTTCATCCCAAAATACAAGCGGCTTTTCCAATTCTTCTGGCTGTCATCTCCAAGAAAACGGATCGCTTTCATGATCAACCACATGATCAGGACGCTGTAAACGATGAATGCGTAAATAATTTTCATTACAATCAGACTGCTTTGGTCCATTGAAAAAATGTCTGGCATTTTCTGATACATGAGTCCTGGATTGATGAACATATACATGGAATAAAATAATAGTCCTGTGAATGCAACAAATAATATGTCTTCTTTGTGTGTTCTTCCTCTTTTTCTCTGATAGATGACATAGATTGCCGGTATCATTGAAATGGCTGCGTATATGATGATCGCGATGACATTTCCTATTGCTGAACTTAGGGATAAAACTCTTAGTCCTTTTCCTATGAGTTCAAATGGTAAGTACATGATCTGCAGTGCTTCTGTCATATGCAGGATTTTGCTTGCTATGAATGCAAGAAGGATTCCTGCGATGACTTCGATCAGGATTAATTTATTTATGTTTGATTTCATCCTATCCACCTCCAATTATTGTTTTTCGATAATTTCAAGATTATTGTAGCATGGAAATTATTGAAAAACAATAATTTTTTGAAGAAAGTTTCATTGACTTAAGTTGTAGATGAATAGAATTATAGAAATAGAACCGAGCTCATATGGTCTCGGTTCTATTTCTATAATTCTATTCTTTAATTTAGGTTATTGGTTTTAACTAGTTCCTGTCTTTTACCGTTCTTAATCGCCCTAATAAATTCCTGACGGATCTCTTCATTTGGAATATAAACTTCTTTTTGATCAATATCATACGCTAAATATCCTAAATGTACCAATAATGTTAATACATCATCTTTATTTTTCAGTGATGTCATATCATTTTGAAATGATCCTGTATCGATTCTGCAGTGTTTTTCTCCTATCAGATCTACTATCATATCTTTTAAGCCGTCAAAGTTTAAGTCGATATAAACTCTTAGTGATTCATATGTCTCTGTCTGGGTCCAGTAGTTGCTGAATCGCTTGTTAAATATTGCTTTCATTACGGAATTCGGATTATAAATATGTCCTGTCTGTCCGAAGCAGTAGCCATCGTACCATTTTTTTGCCTGTTCAAAATCGATTTGCTGCTCTTTGCATAAATCTTTGACTTCTTGTTCTGTAAATCCTACAAATTCTGCTAATGGTCCTGGTTCCAGCATCGTGTATTCGTAGAAATCAGTTAATGCTGATTGTGTTCCGTATTTTTTGATTGGAAGAATTCCTGTCATATAGGCTCCACTTAAGAATCTTGAAACTTGTATCCCTTTAAACAATCCTCTTAACAACTGGATATATTCTTCCTGCAGTCTCTGATCTGTTTGGGCTTCTCGAAATAACGCATCCCATTCATCGATAATGATAAAAAACTTTCGTCCTGTGACCGCACTGATCTGCAGGAGTGCTTCTGGAAGTGCTATTGTTTCTTGTTCTATGCAGTCTGTAAACTCTCGTTTTAATTCGAAAATTATTTTTCTTTGAAGATCTTTTACCGTATCTTCGATATTCCGGGCATTGGTAATAAACCATGTCATGTCCCAGAATAGGACATCGCATTGATTTAAATATTGTTTGTAATGGCTTTTTTCTTCTATATCTTTTGCAATTTTTAAGTCTTTAAATAAATGCTCAGATTTTGTACCTTTTGAATAATAGGCAACTAACATCTGGGCTGCGAAAGATTTTCCGAATCTTCTTGGTCTGCTGAAACATGTAAGCTTTCTTGTTGTTCCCAGAACCTGATTGGTATATGCAATCAATTCTGTTTTATCCACATAGATATCATCTTTTAAAATATCTTCAAAGCCGTCTGCTGGCGGATTTAGATAAATTCCCATTCTGCTGTCACCTCGTTTCCTTTCTTTTATTTTTATATTAACACAAATGATGGTAAATTCCAATTTTGCTATATATAATTTCAAAAAATCCCCTGACAATATTATCTGCCAGAGGATTTTAATTCTCACTTTATTTTATTTTCAAGCACAATTAAGCACGTAATTCAACGCCTAATTTCTTAAGTTCATCAAGAATCTTCTCAACGATCTTAGATACTTCTGCATCTTCTAATGTACGATCTTTTGCTCTGAATGTTAAGGAGTATGCTACGGATTTGTATCCTTTTTCGATCTGGTCTCCTTCGTAGACATCGAATAATTCGTAGGATTCAAGAAGTTTTCCACCTTTGTCTTTGAAGATCTTCTCAAGCTGTCCAACGAAGATGTCTTTCTTCATAACCATACTTAAGTCACGTTTCATTGCTGGGAATTTGGCTACTCCTTCGTATTTGCGGTCGAAGGTTGCTTTTGGTACTAATGTTGGCATGTCGATGACTGCTACATAGACTTCGCCTTTCATGTTGTAGTTATCCATAACTTCTGGATGGATCTGTCCGATGTAAGCGATCTTTTCTCCATCGATTGTGACATCTGCAGCTCTTCCTGGGTGTAAGAATGGATGTTTAGTTGTTGGTGTATATTCAGATGTTCCACCTAATCCAAGGGAATCAAGTATGTCTTCTACAACACCTTTTAATGTGAAGAAGTCACATTCTCCGTACATTCCAAGTGTCATCTGCATTCTTTCATCTGGTAATTCTGTTAATGGTAATGCTTTTGGAATATAGATATTTCCAAATTCGTATAGTCTTACGTTTTTATTTCTGTGTGCTAAGTTTGTAGCAAGAGATGTTAACATTCCGTTTAAGGAAACCGTTCTCATAATACTGAAGTCTTCTCCTAATGGGTTTGAAATCTCGATTGCCTGACGTTCTTTTGCATCTTCAGGTAATAATAATTTATCGAATACTTTTGGACTTTCGAAAGAATATGTCATTCCACCGCTAAATCCGTTCTGTTCTGCTACATTTCTGCAGACATCTTCGACACGGATCTTGAATGGTTTCTTACCGGCTGTGGATTCTCCGTTTGGTAATGTAACAGGGATGTTGTCATATCCGTAGAATCTTGCAACTTCTTCTGCAAGGTCTGCCATACGGTGAAGATCCTGACGGAAGGATGGTACGATCACTTCGTTTGTTGCTTCATCGTATCCAAGTTCGATTCTTGCAAAATATTCTAATACTTCTTCTTTGGATACATTTGTCCCAAGAAGAGCGTTCATCTTGTCTACTTCTAATGGAAGACGAATCTGTTTCACTGGATTTGGATAAACGTCAACGGCTCCTCCAACAACTTCTCCAGCTCCTAATTCTTCAATCAACTGGCATGCACGATCCATCGCTGCCATTGCATTTTCTGGGTCTAATCCTTTTTCGAATTTACCAGATGCATCCGTTCTTAAACCGATTCTCTTAGAAGAAAGTCGGATGTTTGTTCCATCAAAGCATGCTGCTTCGAATAATAATGTCTTGATGTCGTCTGTTACCATAGAGTTTGCTCCACCCATGATACCTGCGATACCGATTTCTTTTTCTCCATCACAGATCATTAAGACATTTTCGTCCATTGTTCTTTCTTCACCATCTAATGTAGTGAATTTGTCTCCTGCTTTTGCACGGCGGACAACGATCTCTTTGTTTGCAATTGTATCAAGATCGTATGCATGCATTGGCTGTCCGTATTCTTCCATCACGTAGTTTGTGATATCAACTAAGTTATTGATCGGACGGATTCCCATTGCAGATAATCTTCTCTGCATCCATTCTGGTGATGGAGCTAATTTGATATTTTTCACAACTCTTGCTGTGTATCTTGGGCAAAGGTCTACGTCTTCAACTCTTACTTTAATATAATCGTTGACATCTTCATCATTTCCAGTCTTTGTAACGACTGGTGGATAGAAGTCTTTCTTAAATGTAGCGGCTGCTTCTCTTGCCATACCGATCATACTGAAACAGTCTACACGGTTTGATGTGATTTCGAATTCGACAACTGCATCACGAAGTCCTAAAGCTTCGACTGCATCGTCTCCCGGTTTCACATCTTTATTGAAAATGTAGATTCCATATTCTGGTGCTTCTGGGTACATATCTCTGGAACTTCCAAGTTCTTCGATAGAACACATCATACCAAAAGATTCTACTCCACGAAGTTTTCCTTTTTTGATCTTAATTCCATCTTCTGGATTCTTTCCACCGTCATGTCCTCCGGCTACTCGTCCACCGTCTAAGACAACTGGTACTAAGTCTCCTTCTGATACATTTGGTGCTCCTGTTACGATCTGAATAGTTTCATCTCCGACATTTACCTGGCAGATGATCAGTTTATCGGCATCCGGATGTTTCTCGATCTTCTCGATCTTTCCGACTACGATCTTTTCTAAGTTTTTATCTAAATATGTGACACTTTCCATGTTGGAACCAGATAATGTCATTTTATCTGCATATTCCTGTGGTGTGCAATCAAGATCAGGCACATAAGCTTTGATCCATGAAATTGGTGTATCCATTACTTTTATTCTCCTTTATTCTATCTTCTCTATTCGAAATATTCTTATCGTTTTTTAGAACTGTGATAAGAATCTCTTGTCGTTTTCGTATAACAAACGCATATCGTCAATCTCGTATTTTAATAATGCGACACGCTCTAGTCCGATTCCGAATGCAAATCCTGAATATACTTCTGGGTCGATTCCGCACATTTCAAGTACGTGTGGGTGAACCATTCCGCATCCTAAGATCTCGATCCATCCGCTTCCTTTACACATACGGCATCCTTTTCCACCGCATTTGAAACATGTAACATCTACTTCCGCACTTGGCTCTGTAAATGGGAAATGATGTGGACGGAATTTTACTTTTGTATCTGGTCCGAAGAATTCTTTTGCAAACTGCTCTAAGGTTCCTTTTAAGTCTGCAAATGTGATTCCTTTATCTACAACTAATCCTTCTACCTGATGGAACGATGGAGAATGTGTTGCATCAACTTCGTCAGAACGGAATACTCGTCCAGGTGCGATCATACGGATTGGCATCTTCCCTGTTTCCATGATACGTGCCTGTACTGGAGATGTCTGTGTTCTTAACACGATATCTTTGTTGATATAAAATGTATCCTGTTCATCTTTTGCAGGATGGTTTGCTGGGATATTTAACATTTCAAAGTTGTATTTATCGTATTCTACTTCTGGTCCTTCCACAACTTCGTATCCCATACCGATAAATACTCTCTCTAAATCTTCCAGAGCGATCTGGTTTGGATGACGATGTCCTTTTTCATGAGTTTTTCCAGGTAATGTAACGTCGATGACTTCACGTTTCATTTTCTCTTCACGGACTTTTTTCTTTAATAAAGTCATCTCTTTTTCTAATGCTTCTTCGATGACTGCTCTGGTATCGTTAACCATCTGTCCAACGATCGGACGTTCTTCTTTGGCTACGTCTTTCATTCCTTTTAATACCTGAGTTAATTCACCTTTTTTACCCAGTACAGATACACGGATATCATTTAAGCTCTCCATTGCATCTGCTTGCTCGATTTTCTCCAAGGCAGCTTTCTTGATTGCCTCTAATCTCTCTTTCATCTGCTTAGTTCTCCTTTATTGATCTTTTCTATATTCTCGGATCAGGTTCATTTTTCTTTTTCTGTATATTTAAATAAAAGAAAAAGAACCCGTCCGCAAAGGGACGAGTTCTTGTTATATACTCGCGGTACCACCCTAATTCCTATGGTATCGTTAAACGTCTTCTTAATTACCATAAGCACTTAAGTCTCTGCGTAACGGGCAGACTCCGTTATCTCCTACTGATGCCTGATGTGAAAATGTATATTGCATCGCATTCAGAGATACAGCTACGGTGTGAATTTCGGAAGCTATGTAGCTTCTTACTGTGCACCATCAATGCCTTTAACGTTACTTATTTTATAACACCTTTAGGGGTTTGTCAATTGTGATTTTTTATCCATAGATACCAAATTTCTGTTATATTCATATAATCAATTTTTAAAATTTCTCCTGAAATATGCGGAAACAGTGCTATTTATGCTCCATGTGATTGTGTGATTGCAACTGTATATGACACCAAACATGCGATTGCTATGACTGCTGACAATGGTGCAGAAATTTTAATGCACATTGGTTTAGACACTGTTCAATTAGAAGGAGCATGGAATGTAGGCATAAAAGATTATAAAGCCCACGTTACGATTTCAAGCAAACGTATTCACGATGATATGGATGATACTTACTATCCAAAACGTCATGGATTCCTTCGCTACGCAAAGACATGTTTTGAGCATTACGGAGAATATGTAAAATATTGGCTCACATTTAATGAAATTGACAGTATCCATCGTCACTCCTTTATTACTGCTAGTATCATTCCAGATCTTTGTGGAGAAAAAGGCGAAACACAGTGTTGTTATCAAGCATTGCACCATCAGTTTGTAGCTGCTGCAAAAGCTGCTATATTGTTACGCAAAATCGTTCCAGATGCAAAAATTGGTTCTATGATTACTAAATTAATGACATATCCTTATACTTGTGCCCCAGAAGATGTTGCTGCAACTCAACTTACTGTTGGTCTTAGAATTGCATTAATTGAACTTTATGATCGTTATAGACTAGCAGTTGATCTTCCAGAAGAAGAAGCTGCAAATATTGCTTTTCATATTATCAACGCACAAAATGATGATATCAATCACGATGCCATGCGTTATGCAAAGTTAGTAGGAAAAATCGTAAAATTAGTTATCTATATCATGCGCTACAAACCAGATAAAGAAAGCATACACTACTATATTTTCAAATCAATTTTCCCCTGGCAGTTGTGCCAGAATAATCGCTATAAACATCAGCGCACATCCTATCAATTCTCTCTGGCTTAAGTTTTGATGCAATACTAAAAATCCTGCGATCACAGATATCACGGATTCCAGACTTAAAATCAGGGAGGCCACTGTTGGATTCATGTTCTTCTGTCCAACCATCTGTAATGTATATCCAACTCCGCATGACAGTACTCCTGCATACAAGATTGGTTTCCATGCAAGTAAGATCGTACTGATCTCTGGATGCTCAAACAGTATCATTGGAATAAAGCAGATTATTCCGCAGGAAAAAAACTGAATGCATGACATTTTTACTCCATCATTAAACTGTGTAAAATAATCGATCACTAAAATATGAATCGCAAATGCCAATGCACCTAAAAATACATAACTATCGCCTTTCCCAATCGAAAAGCCATCTGTAATACATAAAAAATAAAGTCCGATCAAAGCAATCATAACACTGATCCAGACAGATAATCCACATTTTTTTCCTAATAGCAAACCAAGAATGGGAACGATAATAATGTAAAAAGCTGTGATAAATCCTGCTTTTCCTACTGTTGTGTACATAATTCCAAATTGTTGAAGTGTACTTCCTATTGCAAGCGCAATTCCACAGCAGATTCCCCCGATCATTAATCTTTTTTTCTCGGAACTCGTCATCTTTTTCTTTACTTTTCCATGATTTAAAAGTGTAATGCACGGAATGAGTACAATCCCTCCTATCAATGTTCTTACGCAATTAAACGTAAATGGTCCGACATATTCCATTCCAACACTTTGTGCCACAAATGCACTTCCCCATATGATTGCTGCTAATAATAACAATAACGTTCCTTTTATTTGTTTTTTCTTCATACCGTTCAATCCTTCTTTTTCATTCACATATATTTTTTTATTTTACTACGTTCGTTTTTTATACGCAAGCAAAAGAAAAAGGAGGAATATCTCTTGTAATCTAGTATTCATTGGCCTCTCTGTATATTTACAGATTCCAAAATCTTTTATTCCCAGTCATTTTTTACTTCTTCTAATTTGCTTCTTAACGTCTTTTCAAGAACAACAAATGCTGGAATAAAACTATCACGGATCAATAATATCATCTCATCAACTTCTTGTTCATTATATATATGAACAGATGTATTCCTTTTTTTTAACATCAATAACCATACTGCTGCATCATCTACAAAACTAAGTTTATATCCTAACTGTAAAATCTCTCTTGGTGACCCAGTTGCCGCTCCATCTGCTCCGTGCATTTTTAATATCTCTTGTAATGCTTTCCATGCTAGTTCAAATGTCAAACTGAACTGTCCGATTACACCTGTCCTATATATCATTATTATCTGCCATTTCAAAATCTGCACTTTTTAACACTTCAAGACAATTCGAAAAGTTCTCAAGCTTTTTCATATATTATCACACCATCCTTTTCTATTTCTTGTTTTAATTCCTCTGAAATTGACTTATCTGCTTCTACCACATCAAAACTTAAAAGGGAATGTACTTTTTCTTTAATATCCCAATAAAAAGAGTCAAAATTTCCACCATATACAGCAATATCAATATCACTTCTCTCTGTATTGTCACCTCTTGCCCTTGATCCAAATAAAATCTCTTTATTGATTGAATATTTTTTTGCAAATACAGAAATATCCCTTAAAACTCTCTCTGGAATATTATATTTCATACCCTGCTGTCTCCTGATTTTCTACATTAAATGTAATCTTATGTCTTGGGATATTATAACATCTTTTATCTATGCTATCCAATACAAGTTTCTGTTCTATACGTTAAATGTGTATTTTATTTGCAATTTTTTGAACAATTTAGTTTAATTCTACAATTTACTTTATAGACTGACTTCTCCTGTATTCTGGTCGATACTTGAAACTTCTCTTCCTATCGGGTCATAGGAGGTTGTATCTTCCTGTGGCACTTTTCCCTGAATATCATTAAGGTATCGTAG
>NZ_JAGTTT010000038.1:0-15047 GCF_018223505.1 Anaerostipes sp. Marseille-Q3525 | reverse complement strand
GTGTATATATTAGATGTTATTGACAGTTTTTATTCTATCTGATAATTTGTAAAATGTAAATATTGCAGATTGTATATGTGCGACGTAAATAAAAACAAAAATGAAGGAATTATATATTATGAATGATATATTAAAAAAGAAAGCAAGTATTTGGTGTGATAGATTAAGTAAATTAATGAAAGATAAAGGGTATACACAACAAACGTTTTTAAAGGAGTATAAAGATAAATATAAAGGAGGAACACAAGCGAATGTTAGTCGTTGGTTACGTGTAGGAAATACTATAAAAAAGGGAGATGTTGTTAAAACAATAGGTTTTCCGTCTTATGAAAATATGGTAAATATTGCGAAATTCTTTGGAGTGACTATTGGATATCTTACAGGGGAAACAGACTATGAGTCATTTGAAATGGAAAAATCATGCCAGTTCTTGGGGATAGATGAAGAAACCTGTAAATCAATAAAAAACGTAGTTTCTGGAAAAGCAAGCCGTTTTCATTTTGCATCCGAATATGAAGCAGTGATAAAATATCTTTTTACTGCAGATGAATTTCCAATATTTATTGAAAAGGTCAGAGAATATGCGGAAAATATGTATCGTCAAAAACATCCAATTGATAATATAAAAATCGTACAGAAAAAATTTAAAAAAGATATTGCAGATCTCGCGATTCAATGTTTAGATTATGATGATTATGGAAAAACTGATGATTTTAAGGATAATAATATAGAACCAACTTCGGAATTATTAGAAGCCGTTCATATGTTACGAGATGCAATAGAAGAAAATATGGCAAATGAAGAAGAAAATAAACTTATGGTAAAATTATCGGAATATGAACTACAGAAAATATATTTTGAGTTGTTAAAGGAAATTGTTATAGAAGAACATTTGCCGAATATGGTAATTCCTTATGTAGATGAAAAAATTAATTTAAAAGAAAAATAATAAAATTGGAAGTTTGGAGCTATTGCTCATAGAATAAAAATATAAAGACACAAACAATAAGATAAGAATAGATAGATTAGTTATTATCTCTTTATAGAAATATGAATTTATGGTATAATCGAACATGGGTTTTGTATTAAAATTTAATTTTTGATTCAAGCTGTAAATAGTAAATAAAAATGAAAGCTAGTATGATATATGTTGAGTATAATCGTAATATTTACATAAAGTATGAGATAATTAATATTTAAGAGCAATAATTAAAAAATATACGTAAAAAGTAGGAGATAATATTGTATGATAGAAAGAATTTGCCCTAAATGTAAGGTGCCTATGAATGGAGATAAATGTATAAAACCAAATTGTAATAGTACCACAAAAATATCGTCAACAATTTATTGGTGTAAAGAATGCAACGTACCTGTTTATGATAATATATGTCCTACTTGTGGATGTAATGCAAAATATATTTCCACAGATATACGACCTGTTTTTCCAGAAGAGAATGCATTAATTTCAATTATATTACATAATGATCCGAAATTTTATCAAAAGTCTTCTGTTTGGCATGGCGGTGGTGCATATATTGTGGATGGGAAGAAGGTAAGACTTTCTATTAAAAAGATAAATCAATATTCGATAGAAGCAATTAAGAAAATAAAAAAGGTATATGATGATTTTAGTACTCATATAAGTTATAAATATTTTGATTTACATATTAAAAAGTTTGTTCGTGCAAATCAAAATAGATATAATTATATTACCGAAGAGGCAACTAGCTTTGTACAACAATATTTAGATAAATATGCAGTTAATGATATGATGGTGTCGTTTAGTGGTGGAAAAGATTCAACGGTCACATCACATATTGTAAATAGAGCATTAGGTACTAATAAAGTTTTACATATTTTTGGAGATACAACTTTAGAATTTCCATATACGTTAGAATATAAAAAAAGATTTAATAAAAATGAAGAATCAAAGGGGATAAGAATATTAACTGCTAAAAATAGAGAGAAAAATTTTGAAAACTTATGTGAAATAGTAGGACCACCGAGTCGAGTTATGAGGTGGTGTTGTACAGTTTTTAAAACAGGTGCAATTCAGAAGACGATATCTTCAGCATTTAAGGATAAGAATAATATTTTAAGTTTTCAGGGAATTAGGCATAATGAGTCAGCTAGTCGTAGTAAATATGAGAGGGAAAGTGTTAATTCTAAAATTTCTAAACAAACAGTTGTTTCTCCGATTATTGATTGGATAGATTTTGATGTTTGGCTATACATATTAACTACAGGGATAGATTTTAATTATGCATATAGATTAGGGTGGACAAGAGTAGGATGTTGGTGTTGCCCTAATAATGGAAGCTGGTCTGAATTTTTGGCTAAAGTTCATATGAATGAACAGTTCGAACATTGGCATGAATTACTCGTGAATTTTGCAAAACAAATCGGAAAACCGGATCCTGAAGAATATGTTAATGAAGGTGGTTGGAAAGCACGTCAAGGTGGAAATGGTTTAGAGGCGGCACGAACATCGATTGTTACTTTTGAACCTTGTGCGACAGAAGAAAATTCATTTAATTATGAATTGCAAAGACCAATATCAGAAGAATTATATGAATTATTTAAGCCATTTGGTTCTATAAATAAAGAACTTGGGAATAAAAGACTTGGAGAAGTATATGTAATTGATAATACAGGAAAAGTTGTATTAATTCTTCAAGGGAGAATGGGAAGCACTAGATTAAAAGTAACAATCAAAGATATTCATATTGCAAAAGCACGAACATTATCTGTGGCAGAAAGTAAAATCCAGTGCCAATTAACGAAATATCAGATGTGTTTAGGATGTAAAGCATGTGAGAGTGTTTGTAAATTTGATGCAATAAGTGTTAAAGATGATGGATCAGGAAAGATATATTACAGCATTAATGAAGAAAAATGTAAAAGATGTACAGAATGTGTTAGTCATTTTAATGCTGGATGTTATATGAGAAAGGTATTATGTATAAAGAGGACGTAAAATATGGTAACAAATAAAGTGAAAATGAGACTACAAGGTCATGAAAAATTTGTATTACGTGAAGGTTGGATAAATAAAGCATTGATGATTATTCCCAATGCACCAGATGTGTTTACTAAAAAAAATGCAACGGACTTATTTGGTATGGGTAATAATATGGTCAAATCGTTGAGATATTGGATGAAAGCATTTGGATTAACTACCTATAATTCTACAGATGGAACTCAGTTAACGCCTATTGGACAATTAATAGCGAAATATGATCCTTATTTAGAAAAATATTTTACTTTGTGGATTATGCATTCTTGTATTGCAAAAAATAAAGAAGAAGCAACTACTTGGTATATGTATTTTAATCATTGTGATGCTGACGAATTAGAAAAGAGAGAAATAGAAGCAATTGTATTAAGAGAAGTTGAAAAATATGCCCAAGGGAAAAAGTTTTCTGAAAGATCGCTAAACAATGATATAGATACCATACTTAATATGTATAGTAAGAACAAAGAAAATGTTGATCCAGAGGAAAAAAATATTTGTCCGTTTACATCTTTAGGGTTAGTAAAGAATACAGATGGTAAATATGCTAAATGTCATCCGAGTAAAAAAATATTTTCAGAGATGATAGTGTTATATGAATTAGCATTATTAGAGAAAAGAGGAAATGGAATATCTATAGAAGATGTAATTTTTGGTGATAATGGATTGGCAAATATTTATAATCTTACAAGTGTTATGGTTAATGAAATTTTGGATAAGTTAGATGATGCAGGATATATAAAAGTAGATAGAACAGCAGGACTTGATATGATTTACTTTATAAGAGAAATAGAAAGTACTGAAGTGATAGAAGAATATTATAGAAACTATTAGTGGGTGGAAAAATGGAAAAAGTCAAATCGTTAAATGATATAATCAGTTTTAATAATAACTTTAAAACGGCAATTAATTTATATCTGAGTTTAAATAAACCAGATAAGGTATTGAGCTATATTCCAACAAAATCATCAGTTAAATTTTTGGGAGAATATGCAGAGGCGATAATAAAAAATAAAGAACAAGCAACATTATTAGTAGGACCATATGGAAAGGGAAAATCACATTTATTACTCGTTTTATTAGCAGTTTTATCTATGGAACGTACAGATAAAAATAGTGAAATAATAAAAAAACTGATTAATAAAATTAAAGATGTTGATGAAATAGGATATTTAGTAGCAGATAATCTTAAAAAGATATGGAAGAAAGAAAAATTTTTACCAATACTAATAACAGATACAACAGGTGATCTTAATCAGGCATTTTTGTTAGGGTTAAATGAAGCGCTAAAAAGGGATGGGTTGACGGAATTAATTCCAGATACATATTATTCGATTGCACAGGATAAGTTATTAGATTGGAAAATAAATTATAAGGATACGTTTGAAGAGTTTGAAATGAAAATTGCTGAACATGGAATGAATATTCAGCAATTTCAATCAAATTTAAAAAGATTTTCAAAAGAAACAATGAATATATTTAAGAAAATTTATCCAGAAGTTACTGCGGGCAGTGATTTTAATCCAATGACTGTTTCAGAAGTACTGCCATTGTATAAAAGTACATGTGAGAAATTAAAAGAAGAATATGGATATAGTGGAATTTACATTGTATTTGATGAATTTAGTAAATTTATAGAGAGTCAAGATGGTATAGCAACAGGTGCTAATATGAAATTAGTGCAGGATATTTGTGAATTAGCAACGGATTCGCATGGAGCACAGCTGTTTTTTACAATGGTTGCACATAAAAGTATAAAAGAATACGGAAAATACTTATCACAAGATATAATTAATTCGTTCACGGGTATTGAGGGACGAATAATAGAGAAATATTTTATTACATCTTCCAAAAACAATTATGAATTGATAAAAAATGCAATTATAAAATCTTCTGGATTTTTAAATAAAATTCCAAATTCAGATAAGTATTTTGGTTCTGGTGTGTGTGATAAGTATTATCAATTACCGGCATTTCGTAGTAATTTTGATAGGACAGAATTTGAAAAGACTATTTTAAAAGGTTGCTATCCATTAAATCCTATGGGAGCATATATTCTTTTAAATATAAGCGAAAAAGTAGCACAGAACGAAAGAACATTATTTACATTTGTTTCAAATGATGAACCACACAGTATGGCTAGATATGTTGCAGAACATAAAGAGTCAGATGATTGGGTGATAGGTGTAGATTTAATTTATGATTATTTTAGCACACTTTTTAAGAAGGAAGTGTCTAACGAATATATTCATAATCTTTGGCTTAGTGCAGAATATGCACTTGAAAGATGTATAACAGAAGATCAAAAAAAGATTATAAAAGCATTAGCAGTAATTTTAATTGTAAATAAGGAAGATGAACTTCCAGCGACAGATAAAACTTTAAATTTATGTGTAGCTGTGGACGATGGACCGCAGGCAATTAATGAATTGGTTCAGCTAGAATTTATTTATCAGAAGAGTTCTACAGGAAATTATATGTTTAAAACCAAAGCTGGATCAGAGCTTAAAAAAGAAATAAAAAGACAAAGATCTTTAAAAGGGGACAATGTAAACTATGCAAAAGCATTAATAGATGTTACTGGAAAATATTATGTTATTCCTAGAAAATATAATACTATTTTTTCAATGACACGTTATTTTACTAATCAGTTTATGGATATAAATGATTTTCTTGACATTAATTCATCAGATATTTTATTGAGTGATTGTTCTGGAGATGGAAAAGTTATTACATTATATAGTTTCTCGAAACTTGAACAGGAAAAGGTTAAAAATCATTTAATAGATTTGAATGATTCAAGAATAGTTATTATATGTCCTAAAAAATCATTGAGATTAAAAAAACAACTTAAAGATTATGAAATAATTCAGGAATTGCGTAATAATCAAAGCTTTACAGCTAATAACAAAATTCTGAAAAAAGAAATGCCATTATTGATTGAGGATATAACAGATGAAATAAATACATATTTAAGTGAGATATATGAGGAAGATTCTAATACTAAAGTTTTATATAATGATAATGGGGAAATAAAAATTATTAAAGTAGGAAATGAAGAAACAGCAGTAAATAAATGTTGTGAAACTCTTTTTACAAAAACTCCAGAAATTAACAATGAATTAGTAAATAGAGAAGTAATTGGAACTACTCAAACTAAAAAGGCTAGAATTAATATCATTAATGCCATTCTTTCTAATAATGATACAGAGGAGTATTATACGGGTACTAGTCAGGAAGCAACGATTTATAGAGCTCTGTTTACAGTGACTGGAATCAAAGATAATAATATAAAACATAATGTTCAATGTGTACTTAAAGAAATAAATAATTTTATTGAATCTTGTTCAGATAAAAAGGTGTCAATGTCTATTTTGGTAAGCAGATTAAAATCGAAACCATATGGAATGAGAATGGGAGTGATACCATTTTATTTAGCATATGTTATGGAAAATAGAAGAGAAGATATAGTTGTTTATTTTGCAGATAAGGAAATTCCAGTGGATGCAGACATAATAGTCAATATGTGTGAAAATTCAGATGATTATTCTGTTTATGTCTCTAGGGAAGATTTGCAAAAAGAAAAATATATATGCGAATTAAATAGACTATTCTTTGTAGAAGAGAATAGAAATTTATCTGCCAACAGAATAAAAAATATATTTATATGTATGCAAAGATGGTTTAGAGCGTTACCACAGGTATCTAGAAATTTAGTAGATATAGATAAATATATTGAATCAGAAAATATAATTACCTCTATGAAGTTTATAAAAAAATCAATGCAGCAAATGGAGTTTAATCCATTTGAGAGTTTATTTGTAGAATTTCCAAAAAAATTTGGAACACAGTCATTAGAAGATACATTTTGTGTACTTGATGATTGTAAAACGTATTATGATGATTATTTTGATTGGATACAGGCACGAATTATCTCTGAAATATATACCATTTGGGGTGGTAAGAAAAAAAGAGATTTATTTCATTGTTTGAAAGAATGGTATGAAAATCAAAGTAAGCGATCAAAACAGGCACTATATGATAGAAAAATGACAAGTTTTATGACGGTAATTGAAACATTGGATGTATATAACGATACAGAAGTAGCAAAGAAAATTGCTAAAGCGGTAACCGATGTATATGTTGAAAATTGGAATGTTGGTTCTATTGAAGAATTTATCGATAATTTAAAAAATGTAAAAACAGGAATTGAGTCGTTAAAAGATGAAATATCGACAGGTGAAATGACCCTTTCTTTTACACGAAAAAATGGAGAGCCATTTGAAAAAACATATAATTATGCTGATGAAAGCACAGGAAGTGTTTTGAGAAATATAATTGAAGATACTCTCGAAGAATATGACGATTTGAGCGTAAATGATAGGGTTTCAATTTTATTAGAGATGATAGAAAAAATTACAAAGTAAAGGATGAAGAATATGATTTACTTAGATAATGCGGCTACAACTTTTCCAAAACCAGAAGTTGTATATGATGCAATGGATAAAATAAATAGAGAAGGCGCAGTAAATGCAGGACGTGGTTCTTATAAGTTAGCGCAAGAAGCTAGTAAATTAATACAGGATACAAAAGAGTTATTACGTCAATTAGTGCATGTCGAATCAAATGTAGCAGTAATTTTTTCACCATCGATAACAATTGCAATAAACCAGATTGTTAATGGATTAAAATTAAAAGAAAAATCTGTTGTGTATGTTTCTCCATATGAGCATAATGCAGTTGCAAGGTGTATATATGAATTATCAAAAAAGAAAAATTTGCTTATCAAAGAAATACCTTTAGAAGAAAATTTAGAAATTGATTTTGAAAAATTAAAATATGAGTTTGTAAAAGATAAACCTGATGCAGTGTTTTGTACTCATATTAGTAATGTTACGGGATATATATTGCCAGTAAGTGAAATTTTTGCTGAAGCAAAAAAATACAATGCATATACAATATTGGATTCTGCTCAATCGTTAGGGCTACTAGAAATTGATGCAAGAAAGATCAAAGCCGATATAATAGCTTTTACCGGACATAAAAATTTATATGGTCCATTTGGAATAGGTGGTTTTATTAATGTTTCTGATATTCCTCTAGATGTATTTATAGCAGGTGGAACTGGTAGTGATTCTTTAAATCTTGAGATGCCAAATGGAAAAGAAACAAAATACGAATCATCAAGTTGTAATATTGTAGCAATAGCAGGTTTAAAAGCAGCATTGGTAACATTAGATCAAAAGAATTGTTTTGATCATGAAAAAGAAATGTCGAGTTATTTAATAAAAAAATTATCTTTAATTGATGATGTAAAAATGTATCTGCCTCAGCACTTAGATAAACACATTGGGATAATATCGTTCTGTGTGAAAAAATTTAATTCTGAAGATATTGGGATAATTTTAGATGAAGATTTTGACATTGCTGTCAGGACTGGATATCATTGTGCACCGTATATTCATAAGTATTTGGAAGATCAAGAAAATTTAGGAACGGTAAGAATTGGATTGAGTCAATATACAAGTATGGACGATATAGATAAATTATATAATGCTATTATTGACATTGTAGGAGAGGTATAATGAATCGATTAGAATATTATATGTACAATTTTAATATTGTGGAATTAAAAAAATATTTAGGAGATGACCTTTCTGAATTGTTAGTAGAATGGATTCCGGATGGTGAACAAATTTTTTCAGAAAGGAATCTTATAAAAATGATATTATCTGTATATGGAAACAAAATTTTGGACAATAGAGATTTCAGAAATAGATTAATAAGGGCATTTGAACCCCAAAGAATATTAGATTATAGGTTTTTTTCTCGGGATGTGAAAATGAAAAAGATGCCTCAATTGTAGTTGAACATATTGAAAAAACATCTTGGGGGAAAAATGATATATCATATAAGTTATTAGATGATCTTGAGATAGATCATGCATACTTTGATAAAGAAATTGATGATAGAGAGGCTGTAGAAACAATAAATTCATATGATAAATTTTATGAATTATTAGACTATCAATTTATTATTAGACAAAAAATTTTAACTTATATAAATTCTAATAATGATCAGGTAAGAATGATTGTAAGAATGCCTACAGGGACAGGAAAAACAAAAATGGCAATGCATACAATAATTAATCAATTTATTTTTAAACAGAAAAAAAGTGGATTGATAATATGGATAGCACATACAAAAGAACTATTGGATCAGGCATACGATACTTTTTGCAATGTATGGAAACATATTGGAGAAAAATCGATAAAAACATATAAATTATGGAACCAATTTGATGTTGATATTGGGGAATTTGAGGATGGATTTGTTTTTGTTGGGATACAAAAGCTTATATCAATAAGAAAATCAAATTATGATTTGTTTGATTTCTTATCAAAAAAATGTAGAATAGTTGTAGTTGACGAAGCACATAGAGCAGGAGCATCCGAAACAAAAAAATTAATTAATTCATTGATGGAATATTCAGGAGATAAGAAAGCTTTGATTGGTTTAAGTGCTACACCAGGAAGAATGGAAGACACGGAAAATGAGATATTTAAATTAATGTTTGATAATAAAATTATTGATATTGATATTAACATATTAAACCAATTAAATTTGTCAAAAACTGAAGCTGATAATGCAGATTCAGAAATAGATATAATCCAATATTTTCAAGATAGAGGAATTTTATCTAAAATAAATAGAACACCATTAATATATGGAGGCTTAACAGATGCAGATATTAAGGCATTGAAAATAGGAATGACAGATAACGGATATAGAGATGTAACAACTGAATTTTTAAAAACAATTGCAGTTAATAAAAAACGAAATATGGAAATTATAAAAAAATTAATTGATTTAAATAATGAACACATTCCTACAATTGTTTTTGCCTGTTCTGTTGAACATGGAAAAATGCTATCTGCAATGTTAACAATACAGGGAATAAAAAATGGACATATTTTTGGTGATATGGATCCAATTGATCGAAGAAATATAATTGCACGTTTTAAAGATGAAACAGATGATTTAAATATTCTTATCAATTATGAAGTGTTAACAACCGGGTTTGATGCAACAAACATTCAATGTGTATTTATTACAAGGCCAACAAATTCAGTTGTTTTGTATAGTCAAATGTTAGGTAGAGGTCTTAGAGGTCCTCAGATGGGAGGAAACGAATATTGTGAGTTAATTGATATAGAGGATAATTTAGAAAAATATACAAGTGAATCGGAGGCATTTAACTATTTTAGTGATTATTGGAATTAGGAGGGATTACAAATGGCAATATACTCTGAGGGAATGGATATTATTAATATCAAAGATTATGGTGAAGCATTAAGAAATTCTGGATATAAAGATATTGAAAGTGCTATGGCTGAAATTGTTGACAATTCGATTCAAGCTGAGGCTAAGAATACTTTTGTTATTATTAAAGATAGAGTTCCAGCATGGGGTAAGAAGAGTCAAGTATACGAAGTCGCATTCTTGGATGATGGAACGGGAATGTCACCAGAATGGGTGCAAGGATGTTTAAGATTTGGAAATGGAACAAGAAGGACTACAAAAGGAATGGGTAAATTTGGTGTAGGATTACCACAATCATCATTATATGCATGTCCAAGAGTTGAAGTTTATTCTTGGCAAGATGGAATTGATAATACATATAGTTCTTATCTTGATATTGAAAAGATATCAAAAGGAGAACAAGTAAAAATCGAGCCAGCAGAGAAAAAATCAGTCCCGAATGAATATACAAAATATATAAAAAATGGATTAAGGATATGTAATGGTGAATTTGATTTTTCTCAAAATGGGACTTTAGTTTTATGGAAAGATTGCGATAATATAGTTCCAAGTACAGTAGGTGCATTATTTAAGAGGTTGAAGTTTTCTTTTGGTAAAAAATATCGTCATTTAATTTGTGATAATAAATCAAATATTTATTTAATACATGATACAAAAGATCAATATAATTCTAAAATTGTTCCTAATGATCCTCTGTTCTTGATGGAAAATAATATTATTTTAGGAGATCCATCAAATCCAGAAAAGCTTTGTAAGGAAAGCAAGGATGAAAAACTAGAACCTATTTTTGAACCATATACAACTGAATTTTGTCCAGATGGTATAGTTCATAAAAAAATAAAATATTGGGATAAAGAAACAAAATCTCCAAAAGAAGGAGAAGTGACTTTAACGTTCTCAATTGTTAAAGAAAAGTTTTATAATCTAGATTGTATGACAGCAACTAATCCTGGAAATACCAAGATGGGGACTTTTGTTGGAAAGTTAGAAGGAATTTCAGTGGTTAGAGAAGGTAGAGAAATAGATTTTGGAGAATTTGGATTTTACAATGACAAAAATAGTCCTTACCATAGATGGTGGGGATGTGAAATAGCATTTAATAGAGATTTGGATGAAGTATTCAAAGTATCTAATAATAAACAACACGTAGAATTAATAAGATTAGATGGTACAGATTATGAAGAGGAAGAATTCAAACCTGTATGGCTTCAAATTGAAAAGATTATTACAGATAAAATATCAGAAATGGCAAAGAGAAATAAAAAATTAAGGGAAGGTTCTAGAAAAAAGAAAACAACTAGTTCGGCAGAAGAAACAGCAACTAAAGTAGAAGCAGAATCAAAAGTGACCACCGAAAGTGAAGAAATTAGAAAAACAAAGACACAAGAAGAATTAAAAAAGGTTGCTGAAGATCTTTTACATATCAGAGGAAATGAAAAACCAAAAGAAGAAGAAAAAGATCAAATATTATTACAAAAAGTTGTGATTCAAGAGGAAGATACGTCTAAATATACTAAGGATTTATTTATGTTAAACGTTGATACAGGTATATGTATTTGTACTATCAATACAGCTAATATATATTATGAACATTATGTATCCAATATGAACGAAGAAGCAAAGTTAGCATTTGAATTATTGTTAGCATCATTTGTCAGAACTATTGATGAGGCTGCAAGGGAGAAAAGAACGACTTATAAGAATTTGATGGGTGAATGGAATTATAAATTAAATAAATATGTAGCGGAGTTTCTTGGATTAGATATTTAAGGATGGGGTTGTATGGATATTTTATGTTCAAATGAGATATTTAATAATATAAAATTAGAATTGAATAATGCAGTGTTTTCAGTACAAATAATAACAGCATATTGTAAGAAGTCCGCCTTCCGTATTTTAAATAACTGTATAAGCAATAAAGTTACTGAAAAACGTTTATTGGTTCGATTTCGACTAGAGGATATTATTAATGGAAGTACAGATTTTGAGGTCATAGAATACGCTCAAAATGCCGGATGGAAAGTTTATATTCGGTTTGATTTACATGCAAAAACATATATTGTAGATAATAAGAGATGCTTGATAGGAAGTGCAAATGCAACTAATTCTGGTCTTAGCATAGGACAAAGAGGTAATATGGAAATATGTTCTTTGACTAATATAGAATCAAAAGATGTTGATAAAATTGATAATATATTTTTAGATTCTATTTTAGTTGATGATGATATTTTGACAAATATGAAGGAACAGTTAAAAAAAGCTAAAGATTTGAATAAAGAGAGAAAATTGGACTGGGATTTGTCAATTACAAAATTATTTAAACCGAAGATTAATACATTATTTTCATATGAATTTCCACAAAATGGGGAAATTTTAAATAATGAGTATTTATCATTTTTAGACATTACATACGATGGAGATTTGAATAAAGTAAAAAATGCATTACGGTGCAGTAATGTTTATTTATGGTTAACGCAAACATTGAAAAATAATGGTGGATGTTTATATTTTGGGGCATTAAGTCAAAAATTGCATAATGCAATAGTGACAGATCCTAAGCCGTATCGGAAAGAAGTTAAGACAATGTTATCAAATTTGTTGGAATTTATTGAATTTTTAAATATGGAAGAAATTACGATAGATCGTCCTAATTATTCACAACGCATAAAATTAGTTCAAAACGATTAAGATCCCTGAGACCTTACGAAATCATATTCAACGGAGAGTGGATAAATTATAGAAATAAAATCGAGAATTGTTAAGGAGCAGAAAAATGAAAGCAAAAAAGTGGTTAACTATGATTACACTTGTTATTACAGCAGTATCATTATTTATTGCTGTTATTATCGGTAAAAATAGTAATTGTATAACTTATGATATCGCTATGGCTATTTTTGGCGGAGCTATTCTTGGTTTTATAATGTCATTAATAGAATATTATGTCGAAAGACAAAGGGCAATGGAAGAATTTTGGCTTCAGGCAACTAAGATATTAAATGAATTAAAAAAAATAAAATATCTTGATGTAGATGCACCTATAAACTTAATTGTTGATGCGATGTATGAAGATGATACAAATACATTGAAAGAAAAATTCCATTTTTTAAATGAAGAAGAAAAAATATCAGTTAATGCAAAGAAAAATTTGATTTCTTGGTATGAGAAAAATATTCCAATTCCATTTGATGAAAATACTGATGTTAACATGAGATTAAATAGGTTATATGATTCTAAAATGGCTGGTTACAAAGAAGTTTTTCTTCAATGTATGAATAGTTATCGAGAGGCATCAATGGTTGAATTAGGAAATTTTGACAATGCATACGGAAATTTAGATTTTATTATAGCCAATAAGTATATTCGAAAAAAAGCATATGAATTAATATATGATAGGTTGAGGAAAATTGTTTATCAGTTTCAGTTCGAGGCATACCATTTTAATTTATTAGAAGATGGAAAAGGTAATTTTCCCGTATGTATTTTAAAAGTTTCTAAACTTAATCAGGAATATTTTTTGCAAAAAGAAGAAAAGATTCAAGGGTATACTAATACTCTTATATTTCAAAATGTCTTTGATGATATTGAGGATTCATTGGAAAAGTTCAGATGTAGAACATACAGAATCAAATATGTTGAACCTAAGAAAATACCAGTTTCTAGAAAAATGGTTTCCAAAAATAACGAAAAATAATACAAGACATAAGGACTCTGAGGCCTTATGGAATCAGACAATATTGGTTCTTGAATGCAAATCCAAAAATGTGGAGTATGTCCAGTATGCCAGTGGGAGAAGTTCAGAATTATACTTTGTTTAATGACAATGGAAATAAGCGTAGAATCTTCCAAAACTTCCATGATCCGTCAGGTCATGCCTGAATTCCTCAGCAAAGAACATGTCATTATTCTCTGTGACAGCTGGTATACAAAGAAAAATCTGGTCGCTATTATTGATGAATATCCAAACCTTGATCTCATTGGCAATGCAAGGATTGATTCTGTCATGTATGATCTCGCTCCTGCACGGACTGTGCGCAGAGGACGTCCTGCCAAGCATGGAAAACGGCTTTGCGTTAAAACAGATTTTACTTTTTCCAAGGAAAAGATCGGTGATTATTATACAGGTGTCCGCCGGGTTTTCACAAAGATCTTTGGCGACCGGGAAGTTCTTGCTTATGTCACGGATACTGAAAAAGGAAACGGCACAAAACGTCTATTTTTCAGCACAATCTTTTCAGAAGATCTGAAGGTCTTTTGTACGGAGGAGGAACACTCATTTTCTGACCAGACAGATCATGATCCAGTAAACTATATTCCGCTGTTACTATATGCCTTTCGATGGAAGATCGAAATCAGCTACTATGAACAGAAAACATTCTGGTCTTTTTGCGACTATATGGTACGGAGTCGCAAGGAAATAGAAATGCTGGTAAACCTGATTAATATCAGTTACTGTGCTATGAAGATCCTGCCTTATCAGGATAAATATTTTTCTAAATACCGTACAAAAAGTGTACAGGAGTTTCGTTTTGAATTAAGTCAGGAAATCCGTAAACAGATATTTTTTGCCACTTTCGTGAAAAATATCGAAACACATATAAAATCAGAGACTATGATAAAGGCTTTAAAACAGTTGATTTGTCAACAAGTCTGTCATTTATAAAGTTGTAAACTGGTGTTAGATAAAAATGTTTTCTCTTTTTATAGATAAACA
>NZ_JAGTTT010000037.1:0-16902 GCF_018223505.1 Anaerostipes sp. Marseille-Q3525 | reverse complement strand
ATTATCCATATCAATTTGTTATGAATATGATGTAAAAAATGTATTTTACGCACAATTATGTTCATGTTATGATAAAAATATCCTAAATAAAGGTAACTAGTTTACACTTTTATATTGTTCTAAAAAATCTCCAAAGATGAAATTTATTCTATCTTTGGAGATTTTTTATTTTATAGGATGGTTGTTTCACTTAAAAATTTCAAAAATTCTTTAGCGGCAATGCTTTGAGGATATTCTGTATCATAAATCAAAGTAATATTTCGTTCTGGAAATGTTTCTTGCACATGAATCTCAAAGATTTCTTCCGAATCAAGATCGTCAATAGCAAATTCCGGTGGGATAAATCCGATTCCAAGATTATGCCGAACTGCTGGCAAGATCATATCTGTTGTTGCAAGTTCAATATCTGGTTCAAATTTTAAGCCATTTTTCTCGAAATACTGATTTAGGAATTTCCTTGTGATTGCTTCGGATGTAAGGCTGATCCATGGATATTTTGAGAGTTGATTAATAGATAATTGTTTTCCTTTTAATTCGCTGTAACGTTTTCCACTAATTAAAATATCATGATATTCTCTTAATATTTGCTTTTTTAGAGGTTTTTCTATATGAAATGGTGCAGATACAACTGCAAAATCAACATTTCCCTCTTTGACAATATGAATAGATTTCTTTGTGCTATTATTTAAAATCTTAAAATGGACATTAGGATATCTTGCATTAAAAGATTCCATTGCCTGAAATAAATAGCAATGTAAGGCTGTTTCTGTAGCACTGATATAAATTGTTCCATTATCAAGGCTTAACATATCGCTTAAATTACTTTCTGCCTTAAAAAACTGAGAACAACCTGCAGCAATATATTCATAAAATACTTCACCTTCTGGAGTAAGTTTCATTCCTGTTTTACTTCTCTCAAATAGACGGCAGCCAAGATTCTTCTCAAGATTGTGAATCGTTCTTGTTACCGATGGTTGGCTTGTGTGCATTGCAGAAGCTGCTTTTGTAAGATTTTCGTATTTCGCTACATAATAAAAGATTCGATAATGTTCAAAATTTGAGTTCATATTTTTGTTTAATTCCTTCTATATATCGTATATAAAATATTTTATCTTTTAGAAAGCTGCCAAAAAGCTACTGCACTGGCAGCTGCAACATTCAGAGAGTCTACACCGTGTGCCATCGGGATTTTGGCTGTATAATCACATAATGATATCGTGGCATCATTTAAACCATCACCTTCTGTTCCAAGTACAACAGCCAATTTATCTTCGGATATCAATTTTTGATTGTCAATACTTACAGAACGATCTGTTAAAGCCATCGCAACTGTTTTATATCCAAGTTCCTTTAATTGTCTGATACCATTTTCCGGCCATGAAACTGTGTGATCAACAAAAGTCCATGGAATTTGAAATACAGTACCCATACTTACCCGGACAGATCTGCGGTACAACGGATCAGAACATCCTTTCGTAAGCAGTATGGCATCCATATTTAATGCTGCTGCACTGCGAAAAATTGCCCCGACATTCGTTGGATTCATAACATTCTCCAAAATAACGATACGATTTGTATTTTTACATACATCAGTAAGAGAAGGCAGTTTCTTTCGATGCATAGCACAAAGCATTCCTCTTGCCATGACAAACCCTGTCAGTTTTTTCAATACATCATAGCTGGCGGTATAAGCAGGAATATCTGGGTACTGCTCTAAAATATGTTTCGCCTGAGTCTTAACATGACGTTCTTCTACAAGAAATGAGATTGGTTCATATCCTTCATCAAAGGCTGTCTGTATTACTCGTGGACTTTCAGCAATAAAAATACCTTCTTTGGGTTCATAAAAATGCAACAGTTGTCCTTCAGACCGACGAGCATAAATATCTAATTGTGGGTCATCAAAATCGGTAATCGGTATGATCGACATCTTATTTTACCTCCAGTTTTTCATTATAGATAGTCGCATGACAGCCAGGAATCTTTTTACTATGATACATGGCAGAATCAGCATTGCGATACAACTGATCAAAAGTTAATGCTTCGTCTTCTCTTGAAAAAGCACCACCAAGTCTTAAAACAATAATATCCATATCAACCTGCTGTAATTCATTAATCTGTTCATCTAGTTTATCATATTCTAATGCAGATCGCAGTGCTTTGTTAATAATTAATTCATATTTAATAATTTGTTCCATAGGCTGCGTACCAGTTCCTTTTTATAATTCATTTTTATATTATATCTTATTTTTTTACTTAAATCTACCAAATACTTACGATTTATGATATAATAACCCCTCAATCACAAGTAAGATTAAAGGAGAAATCATTATGGATAACCAGAATGTACTGGCTGTTGTTGCCGGAGAAAAAATCACACAGAAAGACGTTGATGCATTAATCGCTGCTCTGCCAAAAGAACAGCAAGCTTATGCTTCAAATGAACATTTCAGAAATCAGTGTTTAGAACAGATCATCACGGTTCATTTATTCGCTAAATTAGGTGAAGAAATGCAACTGGAAGAAACAGATGCTTTCCAAGATAATCTGGCACATGCAAAGAGAGAGATTCTTGCACAGATGGCTGTTGGAGAAGCAATGAAGGATATTGCTGTTACTGAGGAAGAGACAAAAGAATATTATAAAGCAAATGAAAATCAGTTTATGGCTGGAGAAACAGTTCATGCAAAACATATTCTTGTAGATGAAGAAGACAAATGTCAGGAAATTCTTGAGAAGATCGTTGCTGAGGAAATTACATTTGAAGATGCTGCAAAAGAATTCTCAACATGTCCATCCAAACAGCAGGGAGGAGATCTTGGTGCTTTCACAAGAGGACAGATGGTCAAAGAATTTGAAGATGCCGCTTTCGCTGCAGAGATTGGACATATTGTAGGACCTGTCAAGACTCAGTTTGGATACCACCTCATTAAGGTTGAAGATAAAAAAGATGCACAGGCTTCTGTTTACGAAGATGTTGCAGATACAATCAAGAATATTATTCTTCAGCAAAAACGCAACGACGTATATGGAAATAAAGTTGCCGAATTAAAAGAAAAATATGTAACAAAATAAATTTCTATATAATTAAAAAAGATGCATTCCGTAAACATTTTTAGGAATGCATCTTTTTTATGATTCTTTATTGATAGCCGAGATCTTCATCGTATTTTTTTATTTCTTCAGCCAAAGCTTCTCTATGCCTGGATAAGGCTGCAAATGGAGCAAATTGTGCTGCACGATCTTTGATTGGCATAGGTGGATGTTTTTTGGAAACTGGGCGTTTCATATCAATCATATCTTCATATTTATTCATGCTTTATGTCCTCCAATTTGATCGTTGCGTTCTTTCGCTGTTGCACCTTTTTCTAAGCTGATTCCTCTCATGATCGCATTTTTACCAAATCGCTTCTTGATCTCAAGTTCAGCTTTTTGAAGATTTTTTTCTCGGATATCATCTCTTTTTATATCAACTTTCTCTTGACCTTCATTTTCTGCTTGAAGAAGATCAAACATGGATATCTGTTGATACTGCTTTTTTTCTTCTGCTTTTGTATTTGAAATGATATGATTTGCTGTCACATAAAGTTTACGGATACTTAAAACCGGATCAACGATCTCATCATATAAACTTAGTCCAGCTTTCATGATCTTTTTGCCAGATGCACTCCATTCTTCAAGATTTCTTGTTCCATGTGCATGCTTTGGAATTTTTCTTCCATACATATCTGTAGAAATTTCACCTTTATAATTGCTCTTAAGATTTTCTGTATCATATTCAACTGTTAACACAATCTGATCGGTCATAACCATTTTCTCAAAAAGATCAAGGACTAGTTCGTTGATCATCTCTTTTAAAACCAGTTTGGCTTTCTCACAGGAATACGCACAAGAAAGAACCTGACCGCTTCCAATACTTTTAGTTTCTGGTTCATAAGATTTGATATCCTTCATCGTACATGGTTCATATCCCCAGGCATGGTCGATTAATAGTTCTGCATTGATTCCAAATGTCCGATATAAAAGATCTTCATTATAAAATGAAGTATCTTCTCCAATAGAACATCTGGCAATATCCCCCATTGTAAAAATCCCTATCTGATTTAACTTCTTTTGATAACCTTTCCCAACTCTCCAAAAATCCGTAAGCGGTTGATGATCCCATAACTGTTCACGATAAGAGTGTTCATCAAGGCTTGCAATACGCACACCATTCTGATCTGGCATTGTATGCTTGGCAACAATATCCATTGCGATCTTACAAAGATAAAGATTTGTCCCGATTCCTGCAGTTGCAGTGATTCCTGTTTCTTTAAGAATAGCCTTGATCATTTTCATAGCAAGTTCTTTTGCACTCAATTGATATAATTTGAGGTAATCTGTTGCATCAATGAAAACTTCATCGATAGAATATGGGTGAATATCATCTGGTGCTATATATTTTAAATAACACCTGAAAATCTTTCTACTCATAGAAATATAATGAGCCATTCTTGGCGGTGCAACAATATAAGTTATTTCCTTTTTGGGATCTGTATCTAATTCAGGTTTATTATAAGATTCTCCATCAAAATCTCCGTAAATCCGGCTTTTTCGATCAGCATTTGCCATCTTTACCTTTTGTATAACTTCAAACAGCCTCGCCCGCCCTGAAATTCCATAAGACTTCAAAGAAGGTGAGACTGCCAGGCAGATAGTCTTACTCGTTCTTGACTCATCTGCTACAACCAGATTTGTTGTCAATGGATTCAGTCCTCGTTCTACACATTCAACCGAAGCGTAAAATGATTTTAGATCAATGGCAATATATGTTCTGGATTTGTTCATATGTTTATTCTACACCATAGTGTGTTAATAAAGCCTTTTCAGCTTCTGCACTCCATAATCCGTTATGCTTGTCACAAATATCAGCAAGATCATTAAAGAATGGATCATCTTTTGCAAGACTTCTTAAATCAGAAATTGCTGTCATTGGCATATTGATATGAAGGTATGTCAATTTCTTTCCACCTGGAATGTCTGGAAGATTTTTTGTTGTATCAACGATAGAATCAATTCCTCCAACATGAGTGATCATTACTGCAGGTTTGATTTCTTTTCTTGCTGCACGATCAATAGCTTCCTTCATATCATCAATATTTCCACCAGTACTTCCAAGAATCTTTGTTGCGTTATAATGACAGTCATATAAATTCACATCAGCTGAGAATTTGGAATCTGTAGGACCTGCAAATAAATTCATACATCCATCATAAGCTAAGATTTTATTTCCAAGTTCAGCAACTCCTCTGACTGGTACATAAACAAAGACATCATCAAAACCTTTACCATCAACAGATAAAGCTTTTAATTCTTCTACCTGATTATTCATCTTAGCTGTATTAACATAGATTAATTCCACGCCTTTTTCTTTAGCTTCTTCTACGGAAATAACCTGATTTGCTCTTTCTAATTTGGCATCATCGATATCTGTAACGATCACTTTCGCTGGTTTATTCTCAATAGCTAATGCATAACTTATGGCACCTAATCCCATTGGACCACATCCACCAAGAATTGCGATGCTTCCTCCTTTTTTAGTTCCCATTACATGTTCATAACGGTCTTTCACATGATAATTTGTCTTATATCCACAAATAACGCAGCACATTGGTTCTGCAACAGAAGATTCAAAATAAGAATCGCCATCATGTGTCCATAAACATCCGACTTCAATAATATCATTTGGGAAAATACAATAAGTTGCAGCACCACCACACTGTGTATAAGAATATCCCGGAGATTCAGCCTGTCCCGGAATTGCTGGCTGCTGTGCAAACTTCTGACCTGGTTTGAATTTATCCTGCCATTTCTTACCGACTTTTACGATATCTCCGGCAAATTCATGGCCAATGATAACTGGATGTTCTGCGACATCTGCTGGAACTCGCTTATGGTTTGCTCCTTGTTTTACCATCTTCCAGGTTGACATGCAAATGGAATCACTCATTACTTTGACAAGGATCTCATCATCCTTGATCTCTGGAAGTTCAAATTCTTCCAGGCGAATATCATCTTTTGCATATAATCTTACACCTTTGACTTTCATATGCTACCTCCTAAAATATAAAATCCATATAAATTTATTCTAGCACAAAGAATAAAAGTCTGCAAAAATTTTCATTTATAATAAGGATCGTCAATCAATCCAACAATTTCATTTTTATTTTTCTCCAGACAATATATCTGCAACAAAGCCACAACCATACCAGCAGTTCCGAATTCAAAATTAGGTTCTTTATGTTTAAAATCGATATGAAGATGATCGATTTCTAATCCACCATCCTTATGATCAATCGCCTGATTTAAAATATGATTCGTTGCTTTTACAATAATTTCATTTAGTTTGGAGGATAATTCTTTATAGGTATTGCAACAATCTAGCAGATATAAGATATTTCCGCCATCAAAAAAGACAGGACTGTTGTTACTCCAGTAAATTTCTTCATTGTCTTCTGTAGAAGTATCTAAATAATGATCAAGGATTTCCATTGCTCCTGCTTTTGCATTCTCGTCCTGGTAAAGACGATACACTTCATTTAAGATTAATCCAATTCCACCGACTCTACTATAAAATTTTTGCCGCAAGAACCGCTGCTGCTGATCCGTTCTCTTCCAAATGAATTCTCAAGTTCTGGATTACTTGTCATTCCCGTTTTGATCGCACCAGGACATACAATATTACTTCGGATAATTAATATTTTTTATGACTGGCTATTGATTATACCTATAATATTTTCTTTGTATAATAGAAAAATTATATAAAATATCTTGTAAACTACTTATCAATAAAAAAACAGAACAAATCCATTTAACTATAAAAGGAATTGTCCTATTCATGTTTTAATATTATTTTTTAAATTCGTCTTCCTGATATTTATCAACAATATGATTAAACATCATGCGGACCGCAGGTGCCATAAAATTTGGATTCATCGTTGCTAGTCCAATGATTCGGCTTGCATGTGGTTTGATCGAGTAACTGTCTACCTTATATGGAATATCTGTCATCACAAGTTTTGGCATCAGACAGATTCCAAAACCTTTCTCAACAAGTGCGATCGTTGATAAATCGTCCACCACATGATAATTTGACTGTACCTGCAGAGAATTCTCTTTTAAAAAATTCTGGATATCTGCATCGGTACTGTCTCGTTGTGTTACGAACTGATGGTGCTTCATTTCTTCGATATCGATATAACTTGTACTTTTATCTTCTTTTACGCCACTTGGTAATACGCATAATAATTCATCACGATATAATGGCTCGATTGGAATATCCTTTGCACTTGATACGGATAAAAATCCAAGGTCAACGACTCCATTTTTGAGCCAGTAAGCTACATCATCATATGTTCCCTGAAAAACTTCAATTTCAATTTCTGTATATTCTTTCTTAAAAGAATGTAGGATCTCTGGAAGCCAGCTGGTACATACACTGGAGAATACTCCAATTTTTACTTTTCCTTGTTTTAATCCGTTTAATTCTGCGATTTCCTGCTTTAAGCTTTCATCACAGTTTAATACAGCATTTACATATGGTAATAGTTGTTCTCCATAATTTGTCAGATTGACACCTGCTTTGCTTCTTGTCAACACTGAAAATCCTAATTCATTTTCCATCGAAGAGATGGCATGGCTGATTGCAGATGGCGTTAAACCTAGAATGTCTGCTGCTTTATGGAAACTTCCCACATCTGCGATTGTTTTGAATACCTGGTAGGTTAAAAGGGTCATAAATAAAACTTCCTTACTCTTATTATTTTATCTATCACATTTATATAACAGATTTCCCCAACGTCTGTCAACCTCTTTTTGGAATTTTTCTTTTAATCCAAAGGAAATATTGTCATAAATATTCAAATGCGGAAAAAGTGCATATTTTTGAAATACCGTATTGATCTTTCGTTCATTTGGTGGAAGATCAGTAATATCAGTTCCTTGAAAAAAGATCTGTCCTTCACTTGGTTTTTCAAATCCTACTAACATTCGCAAAATGGTTGTTTTTTCTCCATATATGAATTCCTCCTGACATTTTCATATTAAAAAATAAATCCAGCGATCAGATAAAAAAATTGCAGATATTACTCCTGAAATCAATACATATGGAAGAGAACTTTCATATTGATCATAAATAGTGACTCTGTTTGCACGTGCTGACACAATTCCAAGATCAGAAACTACACACGCATTTGCACCAAATAATCCGGCAGATATAATCGCTCCGATACAGAGTGGTACGTTCGCACCTAGCCTTGTTAAAACAACGATCATAACAGGAAGTTCTATCTGATATAGAGTATAATTTAAACTATATAAAAATTCAGTGAAGCTGAAGAATACAAATAAAACAAATGGAATCAGGCGAATGATCGGAATCATATTGCATACATTTTGAACGAATCCTTCTATTCCCATGGTATACATAACTTCCTGCATGGCATAGCCGATCATTAAAATGATGACCATATCAACCATATCGATAAACCCATCAACTACACATTGCACATATTCACTAATAGTCATAATTCCTTGTAAAATATAAAGGACTGCAGTAACGATCAATGTAATTCCAAAAGCCAGGAAGCAGTTTAAGCCGGTAGCGATCAATGCAACCGCGATCGTGATCATTGGAATGATCAAATTTAGAACACTGATATGTTGTTTTCTTGGATCTGTTTCATCAAAATCAGTTTCCTCTTCCTCAGATCCGTCAGTTAGTTCTCCTAGCTGTTTCCCCTGATCTGACATTTCATATGCTTTTTTCATATGACCAATCTTTGGCAGCAGTCCAAATGCAAATAAGAGTGCTACAATGCAAGCAATAATAGCATAAAACATAAATGGAACAGATTTCATAAAAAGACTGGTTGCAGCAGCTTTGTTGGCTACATTCTTGGCATCAGCAATCTGAAAAATGATAAAATATCCCCAGGCTCCAACTGGAAGCATTGCAGATACACAAATACTTAGAGTTCTTATTACATATGCAAGTGCAAGTCTTGGCTTTTTGATCTTATCAATCAATGGAGAGAATGCCGCCCCCGCTGTAAATGCAGATACATAATCATCAATTGACATGATTCCTGCATAAATACCTGACGTTGCAAGAATCATTTTTTCATTTTCCCCAAATTTACTCGTTACAAATTCAGTAAAAGCTTTGGTTGCTCCACTTCTCTTCATTGCGATGATCAATCCACCACAAAGGAAGAAAGACATATACATTTCAATATTTTCTTCATCTGCCAGAACAACTTTACAATCGCGAAAAAATGCTATGATACTTCCAAATTTATACCATAAAATGTACATTGAAAATGTTCCCATCAAAAGACTTTGCATCACATCTTTTGTTACGAGTGCATAAATGAAAAGTCCTGCCATTGGTACAAGGATCCATATAGATTCTTTTGAAACACTGTGTGGTATAAAAAATAAAATAATATTAAATAAGATCCAGAAAATCCATAGCTTTACCATTTTTGGATCAATTCTTTTTGGATTCATATAATGAAAGATTCTCCATAGGATTGATTTTTCTTTCATAAACATCCTCCTTTCTTCCTTTTAAGACATATGATGATCCCATACTTTTAGCTGTTGTCCAATGCCTTTTTCTTTTACATTTAGATATCTTGACAGTATCAATATGTTTCAGATTTGTCATGATCGCACGAAAGCATGCTTTGGCAATCGGACCAGCACCAAGCATTGTAAGAACTTTTGAATCTTTTTTTGCTAAAAGCTTTGCAGCCATAAATGCTAAAGGTGCTCCAGTTTCAACATCGTTTACGGGGAAACCTTCGATTTTTGTTTTTTTAGGAAATTCCAACATAATTCCATGATATCAACACACTTGGTGGCATCAAGGACCCCTGCTTCTATTTCTTTGATAATGATAACCTCCTTCCATTATAGCTATTTCTCATAGTTATACAAATTTTCAAACAGATTTTTAAAATTGGATGCATCCATCTCATCTATTTTACTGATCACTGGTACTCCATCATAAGAAGCTTCTTCAAAATATCTTGTCATCGGAATATCGATTCCTACAGTCCTTGTAATGTAACGACTTTCATATCCAGCAGCTACAATGACTGTTTCAGCTTCAAATACTTCTCCACTTGTTAATATAACCTGTCTGATCTTGCATTGGATGCCAGAGTTTCTAATTTTTTTAGATGTGCCTCTGTTTTTCCAAGGATCGGATGATCTAAGATTCTTTTACTCATATTTCTTCCTCGCTTTCTATCTGACTGTAATTTATAAAAATCATGAAAATAAAAAAAGAAGTCCTTGCATACTTTCCTATGCATAGGACCTCTTTGTCTTTACAACTAATTTAAACTCTTGTATTATACTAGTGTCAAGATGTAATTTATATTTATTTTTACGAAAAATTCACAAAAATCTGATCATTTTAAAGAAAAACAACGCATATCAATCCACATACGACTGATCTTTTTGTTTGTCTGATCTCCGAAATATGCCATAACGGCACTTCTTTTCATTACATCTTTTGTCGGATACTGGGCATATAACTGTCCTTCTGACATTTCTTTGCTTGTTTTCATCACATAGTTATAATTGTCTCCATTTTGCTTGAAGAAATAATTAAGATCATAGTCAACACTCTTCTTATCATCGCTTCCATACATATATTTGATATAATTATAGATTGTCTGATCTTTTCCACCAGCGATCACAGATGTATATCCGACATAGTACATATTTCTTACAACATTATCTGGTCTTGAGATATAGTTTACAAATGCCTGTGCTGCCTGCTGCTTTTCCTTATCTTTTCCAATACCATCCTTTAACATACACCATCCATCAAACCACAGATTGGTACTAGCTTTTGGAACTGCATAACGAAGTTTGATTCCTTCTTCTTCCACCTGCTGCATAGAATAAACACCATCTCCAGACCACTGAAGATTGGCGACAACTTTTCCGCTGACAAGATCTGATTTCCCACTGTCTGTCTCGAAAGAATAAACGTTATCTTTCATTTTTGATAAAATCTCTCCAGCACTTTGAATGCTTTGATCTGAAGTATCATTTAACAATGCAGATAACTTTTTCTGATAATCTGCTTGTTTTTGGAATTCATCTGTTAAGATCTGTTTTTGTGTCTGCATTCCTCGAACAGCAAAATAACAATCTCTGACGCTGTCTTTTGCTGTTACCTTTTTATGATATTTTTGATTGAGTAATAAGCCCCAGTCTTCGGCATCTTTTCTAGAAACATATTTGGGATTATATACATAGCCCAGTGTTCCCCACATATAACCAGCTGTGTAATCTCCCACAGATTGTCCGTGATATCTTAACTGATCTAATGATTTCTTTATATATGGTGATACTCCTTTTGCATAATAATTTTCACTGTTTGAAATATCCCAGAAGTCATCAGAATATTTTAATATTTTTTTCTCTGCCAAAAGCTTCATGATCATATATTCGGATGGACAGATCAGATCATATGTATCACCGATCGTTAACTGATTATACATATCTTCATTGGTTCCAAAACTTGAATATTCGACTTTTACTTTTTTATGATATGTTTTCTCATACCAGTTTTCAAAATCTTTGATCATAGTATTTCTGCCGATGATTTTTTTCCCATTTTCCAGTTTGATTTCTTCATCGTCATCCCAGTCCCCTTCATCAAGATATTCTTCCCAATTTGCGATTCTTAAAACAATCTCTTCATTGTTTGAGCTGTTGTTTTTTGAACCACAAGAACATAATGCAAGCGGAAGGGTGATCACAAGTAAGATGGAAAAAAGAATAGAAAATGCTTTATATTTCATGATCATGCTCCTTTCTCCCCGTATGGTTCATGCCGATCACAATAAAAATCACAACCAAAAAGATGATCGTTGATAATGCCCATAGTGCGGTTTTCACATCGGTCTGTGCTCCTTTTGTAGCATTGACAACATAGGTACTGATCGTGTCAAACATCGATGGTTTTGTATAAGTTGTGATAAAATAATCATCCAACGTTAATGTAATTGACATCATGAATCCAGATACGATTCCAGAAGTTAATTGTGGAAGTACAACCTTTCTTAATGCTCCAAACGGGGAACATCCAAGATCTAATGCCGCTTCATATAACTGTGGATCCATTTGTTTTAGACGAGGGATCACAGACAGATATACAAAGGGGCTACAAAGAGATACCAGCCCGAGCACAAGCGGAATATAACTGGCTTTATCCATCTTAAAAAAGACGATCAATAAAACGCAAATAGAAAAACCAGTAACGACATCTGCATTAACAACAGGAATCTGATTCATCAAATGGATCGGTTTCTTAAGCTTATTTGAAGAATAAAATGCCCCGATTGCTCCAAGAGTTCCAAGGATCGTTGAAATAACCGCAACGACCAAGGCTAAAAGGATCGTTCCAAAGATCATTGTCCTTAAATCCTCAGAATGAAACAGATAGATATAATTTTTCAAAGTAAAACTTCCAGATTTTCCAATGATTGCGGAATCCATAAAACTATAAACTGCCAAGATCAAGATTGGCAGATACATGAGTAATAAGATGATTCCAAGGAAAATACCCTGTATCGTTTTTTTAGTCATAAGCATTTTCCTCCTTATCTGAAAATTCGCCAGTTAACATACTTAAAAATAAGATTAAGATCAAAAGGATCATAGAAATCACAGATCCGTTATTCCAATCATACATATTAAAGTAACTTCCAACAAGACTTCCCATGATATAGGTACTGTTATACATCATATCAAGTACGACATAATTTGTCATTGCAGGAAGAAATACCATCGTAATTCCACTGATGATCCCTGGAATGGATAACGGAAGGATCACTCTTGTAAATACGCGATGATGTTTTGCCCCAAGATCTAATGCTGCCTCAATGTAACTATGATCGATCTTGGCGATCGTATTATAAATTGGCAAGATCATAAAAGGCAGAAAATCATAAGTCATTCCGATCACTGTATTTAAAAATGGATGGAAAGCAAGATTTCCTTCGATCATTGTTAAGATCTCTTTTAATGCAGTAATACGAAGGGTAAAATTGATCCACATTGGCATTACAAATAACATCAATAATACATTTCCGCGTTTAAAATCTCCTTTTGCAAGAATATATGCCACAGGATATGCGATCAATAAACATACAACGGTTGTTACGATCGCAATCATTGCGCTGTAGATCAGGGTTCCAATTGCCTTACTGTCTGTAAAAAACAGAACAAAATTGTCCATAGAAAATTGTCCAGCTCCATTGGTAAATGCATAATATAATAAAATAAGCACAGGGCAAACAACAACAATTGTCAAAAACAATAAGTATGGAATTCCAAGAATACTTTTTAGTCTGTCATTTTTCATTTACTTTCCTCCGAAATTCTTTGAAATTCCATCGCATCATCCGGAATTACGACACTTACGAAATCTCCGATATTCCATAAATCTTCATCATCAACAGAATACTCTACTTTATTTTCACTCACAATGCGATAATTATAATGATCACCCTTGTAGATAATAGAGATGATATTTCCCTGAAAATATCCTTCTTCTGGATCATCACTAAGATTGGCAAGTTTGGATGGGAAGAACATTTTTACCTTTTCTCCCTCTAAATGAACTTTATGCCCATCTTGATCTACGATATGACCATGTTCCAATCTGCACCCATCAAAAAGTTTTTCAACCGGAACTGGGATACTTCCATCCATAAATTTCAAATAACCATCTTTTTCCATCACACCGACATAATGATTTACTTTCGTATCTTTTGGCATTGTATGAATCGTTCCAGGTGTGAAATCGATTCCTACTTTTGTTCCTGGTTTGATCTCGTGTAAAATATGTGCTTCAATCTCATTTTTATCAGATTGTACAGCTACTTCATAAAATTTGCCACAAAACAGGCAGGAAATAACCTCACCACTAAATTTTCCATCTTCTGGAGATGATAAAATAACATCTTCCGGGCGGATTATGACATCAACTCTGGTACCGGCTTCATATTCATCTTCACATGGAAAATCATGATGTGCAAAATGAACAGTATCGTCTGATTTCTTTACTCCATCAAAAATGTTACTCTCTCCGATAAAGTCCGCAACAAAAGCATTCTGTGGCTTATTATAGATTTCCTCTGGTGTTCCAACTTGCTGGATCTGTCCTTTTGACATGACAACGATCTTATCTGACATCATCAATGCCTCTTCTTGATCATGTGTGACAAAGATAAACGTAATACCTAATTCTTTATGCATATTTTTTAACTCGATCTGCATTTCCTGACGCATCTTGTAATCTAGGGCACTTAATGGTTCATCTAATAATAAGATCTTTGGCTCATTGACAATTGCTCTTGCAATGGCAATTCTTTGCTGCTGCCCACCAGACAAGCTGTCGATCTTTCGCTTTTCAAAACCTTCCAGATCAACGACTTCTAGTACTCGTTTTACTTTCTTTTTAATCTCATCTTTTGGAATTTTCTTTTCTTTTAACCCGAATGCAATATTGTCATAAATATTTAAATGTGGGAAAAGAGCGTATTTTTGGAAGACAGTATTAAATTTTCTCTCATTTGGTGGTAAAATGCTGATATCTTTTCCATGAAACAGGATTTCACCATCCGTTGGTGTCTCAAATCCCGCCAACATTCTTAAAATTGTTGTTTTTCCACATCCAGAAGGACCTAGAAATGTTACAAACTCTCCCTCATTGATCGTAAGATTAAAATCATAAATGACCGGCACATTGTTTGTATAACATTTTTTTATATGTTTTAATTCTATGATCGGCTGTTTTTTATTCATTAATTTTTTGTTCCTTTCTATTTTTGTCATGAATATCTCAAAAGAAAAACAGCATCCTAAAAGTCTGGGTGCTGCAAAAGTTTTATTTTCTTTTTTGTAGTAAATTCTATCTTTTATAAAAATGGTTCTTTTGTTCTTCTGTGTACATTGATCTCATCTATGATCGCATTACTTCTATGACTTAAAATAAAATAAATAATATCCGCAATGTCCTCTGGTGCGATCATATCGTTTGCATCTGGTGGAAGATCAGGTCTTGCCTGTCGCACCATATCTGTTAAAACTCCGCCCGGATTGATCAGATGCACACGAATTCCATCATTGCTTACTTCTTTTGCCAATGCTTTTGTCATACCAGCCAAAGCATGTTTGCTTGATGCGTAAACACTTTGATCCATATAACCTTTATATGCAACTACAGATCCAATATTAATAATTGTTGCACTTTCAGATTTACGAAGGATTGGTAAAGAACTTTGACACATAAAAAATGGTCCTTTAGCATTAATACTCATGATCTGATCATATTCTTCTTCTGTTACTTCTTCAAATCTCTTATTCATCGTTACACCTGCATTGTTGATCAGATAATCAAACTGCAAATTATGGTCAAACAATGTTTTTATTTCTTCTTTGTGACTAATATCAACTGAAAAACATTTAATATCAACTTTATCACATAGCTTCTTTGTTTCTTCTAATTTATTAAGATTTCGTCCAATCAAAATCAAATTAATGCCATGGTTCGCTAATTTCTGTGCAGTTGCACGACCGATTCCAGAACCTGCACCAGTGATCAATGCTGTTTTTTTGCTCATATTGATTCCTCCTGTGTGATCTATGCTTTTTGCTTTCTATAATTTTAACATATCAACAAGATGTACTCAATCAAAAAGATTTATAAGCCACGATTATATACATCATTGATCACATTGTCATTTGACGATATGCTATTTCTATTTTTTAATAACCATTTGACCGCTTTGGAAAGTCTTTTTTCGGAATCAGCAAAATGCCCACCGCTATTAAATTCTAAAATTGTTTTCTTTACCTTTGGATCATTTTGCAAAATTTGTTCTTGTTTTCTCGTCCGATCTCCAACTCTTGCCATAACCTGATTCTTTGTTTTTTCTTCTTTTCCTCCAAGACTTATGTAGATATAACTTTCATGCTTTATCCGATGATGTGACACATATTGATCCCATTGTTCGAACCATAAAGAACCTGAGCAGCTTGCAATTGCTGAGAAGATATCTGTTTCATATGCTGTCCATAAAGCAAACAATCCTGCAAGGGAATATCCGATCAGATAAATTTCTCTGTCTGCTCCATAAGCTGTTTTTAATTCTGGAATCAGGTCGTTCGTCAACCACTGTAAAGTCTTTAGACCATTTCCCTTAAAATCTTCATCCCCAAAGGCAGCAGGTGCTTTCCATGGGGAAAAATCCCCATTCCAATCTTCTACCTGAAATGCACATAAAAGAAAATCCTGATCATTGACTGTCTCCATCAGACATTCCCACATATGTGCTATCTCATTTCCACGATGTGGATACATTCCCCATAGGATGATCGGACCATCGGAGCCATTTTGATCTATATAACATGTTTTGTGTTTTATCTGTAATTTCTGCATAAATACATTGATCTCCATAAATTTTCAACTTTTTGTTGGATGAATTTTACAAAATACTTTTTTGATATTATCACATACTAAGAAACGAGGAGGTTTCGATGCATGAAGGATAAGAAAAAGAAACAAGAACTTACAAACGAAGAAATTGACGAAAATATCTTCGAAATGTGTAATATCTGCTCTACTACGGACTGTACTGGATTGATCCAGGTTGTTCCAAGAACAGAAGCCGACCTTGAATCTTATGAAAAATTGTATCCGTTCCGTCCACCGTTTTTACCTCGCGATGATGATTAAGTCGTCATCCATTTTCTTCTGCGACAAGATCTTATGGCCAGTTATGACTGTAAGGTCTTGTTTTATTTTCCTCAATTCTTTTTGAATAATTC
>NZ_JAGTTT010000036.1:0-17254 GCF_018223505.1 Anaerostipes sp. Marseille-Q3525 | reverse complement strand
TCGTCGCCTTGGTGAGCCGTTACCTCACCAACCAGCTAATCAGACGCGGGTCCATCCTGTACCACCGGAGTTTTTACCCCTGCACCATGCGGTGCTGTGGTCTTATGCGGTATTAGCAGTCATTTCTGATTGTTATCCCCCTGTACAGGGCAGGTTACCCACGCGTTACTCACCCGTCCGCCACTCAGTCTACAAAACATCAATCCCGAAGGAAATCTGTTAAGCAGCTTCGTTCGACTTGCATGTGTTAAGCACGCCGCCAGCGTTCATCCTGAGCCAGGATCAAACTCTCATGTTCAATGTTGATCCAAGTTCAAGAAGCACTAGCTTCTTTATCCTTATTAATTACTGTTCTCTATAAAGAACGTTCGTTGATTTTTACTAAAATCATCTGAAAAATTCATTAGAATTTTCAAGGTTGTCTTATTGTTCAGTTGTCAAAGATCTTTTTTGTGATCCGCTTCTTGTGTGCAAGAAGCTTTATTATTTTATCGCAGTTCTTTTTATTTGTCAAGAACTTTTTTAATTTATTTTGTTGTTTTGAACTCTTTCGTTCTGCAACAACTTTTATATAATATCATTTCTGATCTCATCTGTCAAGAACTTTTTAACTTTTCTTTCAGATCTGATCTCTATTGTTCTGATCGTTCTCCGTCAGCAACTTTTATAGATTATCACATCTGACAGCTTATGTCAAGAAGTTTTTTCATTCTTTTCAGAAGCAAAACCAGCTTTGATGTTATATTTTCATGCCGCTCTTTCAGCGACGTTGACTATCTTACCATAGCTGTATACAGTATGTCAACAACTTTTTTCATCTTTTTTCGACAATAATTTTGCCCATCAATATGTTGTGTTTTCATTTGCCAAAACTACAATATATCGATGGGCATTCTCTTTAGATTCTTATAAAACAAATTGATAAACTACTGCCAAGACAATAATTGCCAGAACAACCAGACCGAATAATACTTGTGATCTTCCATATCCTTTCCAGTCTTTTTGCAATTCTTTTGTCTTTTCCTCGCTGATAAAGCGAATCTTTCCTTTCTCTGACATAAGATACACCCTCTTTCTTCTATAAAAGAACATATTGTTTTACTGCTCGAATTTAAATATATACTTTATTTTCCTTGCATGATATCTGTAAATTCTGCCTGCTAAAATGTTTTGTTACTACAATGTCTTTATGCTACTTATTGTTTCAATTTAATATATTTATATTATATATTTTTTATATATAACATTCAAGTTTTATATCAAAAATATAAAAATAATATCTATTTCCTTGATTACTTATTTTTATCTATTCTTATAAATCTGGTACTTATATTCTTTCCATCTGTACCTTTTTCACTTCCACATCCTACTCCAGCTTCCCATTTTGATCCATCTAATCTTGTAACAATAATTCTTCCTTTCTTTATTTTGACTTTAGCAACATCAGACATTGTTTTTTGTGGAATATATTCATAATTTTCTTCCATGCCATATTCTCCACCCTTTTTACCATTTCCTAATTGTCCATATGCATTATCTCCCCACAAGTACAAATCATTATCTTCAGAAATAGCTGCTGCATTATACCAATTTGATGTTACAAATCTCATATGATCTAATATCTTTTTTACTTGTACTATATCTTTATTGCAATCCTTATCATACCCTAACAATCCACTTCCATTACAGCCCCAAGTCCATACCGATTTATCTTCTTTTATAGCAAGTACTGTCCCTGTTTCATTTTGATTTGTCATGTAAATAACATTATCTATAATAGAGACAGGTTTACGAACAACTCCTGTAATTTCACTAGATTTCTCTTCTTCATTCATTTTAATTCCTAATTCTTCTGTTCGATTCCATCCCATTCCATATAATTTATTTTTGTTATCAAGAAATAACAATGTAGATCCATTAAAACTCAGATGCTTAACATTTGATGCTATTTTTTCCTTTACACCTTTCCCATATTTCTTTAACGGATAACCATCATCCCCTATGGCACTTCCAATAAGAACACCTTTTTTATTTATCTTGTACTCATACGGTATCTTCTTCTCTGCAGATGATTCTGAATTAACAATTTCTTTGATATATTCATCCTCTATATTAAACTTCCTGTACTTTAACTTTTTAAATCGTACTGGTTTCTTGTAGTTCTTCTGAATAGATATATCTGAATTCATACATATAACCCCTCCTGTTGCCAATATTGCTAAAATTAGTAAGATAATAAAACTTTTTTTCTTTCCCATATCCCTTTCTCCTTTGTGTTTTACATTATATATTTATATTATATATGACATATACTCCTTCATCAATGTTTTTAATTTATCATAAAGTTTTATGCAAAAAAATGCAGCCTTGCATCCAACACGCAAAACTGCATTTCTTCTATATCTAATTTATAACCATATCCTACTCAAGAAAATCCGCACAAGAAACTAACAGGTCAATCTTCTTCCACTGTCTCTCTTCATCAATACAGTTTCCTTCTTCTACAGATGCAAATCCACACTGTGGTGATAACGCAATCTGATCTCCTACGATCGCTTTTGCTTCTTCATAACGTTTTTTAATCTCATCGTGATCCTCTAATTCTGGATTCTTTGTGGAAATTAATCCTGCTACAAAGATTGCATCTTTATCTTTTAATGCTTTCCATGGTTCAAATGATCCTGAACGTGCATCATCATATTCTACAAAGAATGCCTGATAAGGAATCTCAGCGATCACTGGTGCTACGGAATCATAGAATCCGTGGAACAATGGATTTCCTTTGAAGTTTCCTTTACAGAAATGTGTTGCAATAAACATATCTTCTGGTTTGTTATCTAATGCTTTTGTTGACACTCGTTTAAACCAGTCAAGGATTTCTTCTTTTTTATATCCAAGGGCGTCTACTTTCTTTAAGAAAGTTTCATCGATCAGATAAGTCCATGATGTATCGTCAATCTGAATATAGCGGCATCCATGATCGTAAAAGTCTGCAATTGCATCCTGATATGCTTTTGCTACATCATCGATCAAAGCTTCTACATTTGTTCCATAATATGGTGTCTCTTTATTTCCTAACTGCAAGAAATGATCGATAAAGATCATGTTCGGACCAGAAATACATTTTTTTGCTGTGACACCTTCGTATTTCTGTGCTAAAGAATGCAAATAATCCCATGCCTCGACTTCTGGATGTTTTTTGTTCTTATCATAGAATACTTTTCCTGTAACGACTCCAAGTTCAATCTCGTTGATCGTTCCATTGATCTCTTTTGTCAGATGTTTTGTCTCAAATCCGTCAAACTCTTTTAACCAGTCTAAATGCCACCATCTTCTTCGGAATTCTCCATCTGTGACATATGGAAGTTTATGTGCAACTTCTTTCTCAACTAATGCTGCGATTTCTTTGTCTTCGACTTTTGTTAATTCTTCTCTTGTGATCTTTCCTTCTTTAAAATCTTTTCTTGCATTTTTGATCGCTTCTGGACGTAAGAAAGATCCTACGATATCATATGTTAATTTCATTTTAATTTTCTCCCTTTATATTCTGCTGTCTGGCATTTTGTTTTCCGTTTGTTGTGCCTTTATTATGCAGTATTATTGGAGAAATGTATAATACTTATAAATGTCAGTTTGATATAACTTTAAGTTATCGCAACTATATTACAGATATTCTTCCAACTGATCTATGGAACTTTCCTCCGTTGACCAGCTTGTTGCAAATCTTACAACCGTATGGTTATCATCGTATTTCTCCCAGAAACCAAATTCTACATTCTTGCTCAATTCTTTCATCTTCTCATTCTCAAGAATGATAAATTGCTGATTCGTTGGTGATTCTAAGAAGAATGTATATCCTTTCTTATGGAAAACTTCTTTTAATTTCTCTGCCATTGCAATTGCATGTTTGCTGATCTCAAAATACAGATTGTCTGTAAATAAAGTATCAAACTGAATTCCCAGCACCCTTCCCTTCGCAAGTAATGCACCTCTTTGCTTAATCTGTGTCACAAAATGTTTAGGTGTATTATGATGCGGAAATACAACAGCTTCTCCGCATAATGCTCCTACTTTCGTTCCTCCAATGTAAAATACATCACAAAGTTCTGCTATCTCTTCTGGTGTCAGCTCATTTTCTTTGCTTTCAAGTCCATAACCTAATCTCGCTCCGTCAATAAACAATGGAATTTTATAATTTCTGCAGATATTGGATATCTCTGTTAGTTCCTTCTTTGAATACAATGTTCCGTATTCTGTAGGAAATGAGATATAGACCATTCCTGGATATACCATATGTTCATGATTGTCGTCTGCATAAAAATCTTTGATGCATTTCTTAATATCTTCTGCTGCTAATTTTCCATCCTTTTCTTCTAACTCGATTACTTTATGTCCGCTGTATTCAATCGCTCCGGCTTCATGAACACTGACATGTCCTGTTTTTGCTGCAATCACACCTTCGTAAGGCGCAAGCATTGTACTGATGATCACCTGATTTGTCTGTGTACCGCCGACTAAGAAAAAGACTTCTCCATCTGGACAGCGAAATACATGTTTGATCTTTTCTTTTGCCTGCGCACAATATTTATCCGTTCCGTATCCGCTTAAATTTTCCATGTTAGTTTCTAATAATCTTTGCATGATCGCTGGATGCGCTCCTGCGATATAGTCACTTGTAAATGAGATCATATTATTGTCCTCCATTTTTCTTTCTGATATCTATTTTAGCACATTTTTTTTGCAACGAAAAACTATAACATTATTTTCTAGCTCACATGCTTCGTTCATAGTTCATTTAATCCTGCTCTTTCATATATTGAAATATCTTTTTATCATTCTTTGATTTTTTATACCAACCAATACATATCATTATAATTCCAACAATAATGACTGTAGTTCTTATCAATGAATCTGGAGAAAATAAACAAGATACAACAATTCCTGTTCCAGCACCTGTAAAAAATTCTACAATTGATTTTCTTTACGAATGTTTAATATATGATTTCCTATATTCATAATATTACATGCTCCCTTGAATATTATTATGCGAAAAATAATGTTCAAAGTAAAGCAGTTATCACATTACATTGCATATATAGTTGCGCAAAGATTCTTTGACAGGTGCTTCTATTCCTATCGAATTTTTCAAATATATGTAATCAGTTAGCCGCCGACTTTCTAAAAAGATTAAAAATTCCTGTCTGCTCAATCAATCTTATGACGGTAAAGAAGATAAAGGAGTCAATTGGCCACATGATTAAGTTCTTTACAGTACGCATTGGAAGAATTGCATTAAATGTGAAACCGAAAAAAATGGACCATCCGGACGGATAAAGAACTTTACAATATCAAGCCATCCTGCAGCATATTATCCGCAGGATGTCGGCTGCTTATGCAGCCTTTTTGTCCAGAAGCTGATTTACTCCACCTAAGTAATAACAGAATCTTTTGACGTATACTCGCAAACCAAGCCGTCACTCATTGCCCGAGTGACAGCTTGGTTACTTGCTATCCCTGATACCTTATTCTTTCAACTAGCGTTTCTTTTTTCAGATTACTGCTTAAAACGCAGGAAAGTACAATCTGCAACAGACCGACCAAAAGAATCATAATAAAAATTGGTACGATTGGAACATGATAGATATTCATTCCAAATATTCCATTATGTTTTGCATAGGAAAAAAGTGCATAGCCGAGCGGCAGACCAATGATCAAAGCTACGCATATGGTACCAACCGTAAACATCAGTCCCTGTAACTGCAGACATAAATTTAATTGTTTATTTGTCATACCCACAGCCTGTAATATACCATATTCCTGCTTTTTTGTCGTAATATTCATGATCATGGTATTCGCCATATTCATAAACCCGATGAGTCCTACAATCGCCATAAACAGATAACAGCCAAGCTTCATCATGCTGCTTGCAAATTCGGCAGATTGTAACTGCGCATGATAAGTATCCATTTTTATATGCGAAGTATTAGAAATCAAAGTATTCAGACTTTGTTCTACAGATGCCACATCTTTTTTATCACAATCCACCCACAGATAGCCATAGGCTGTTCCTCTCGGATTCATGGAACGATATACACCTTTCGGAATGACAAGATAAGTGTCCGCACTTACAAAAGATCCTGCAATCTTTCCCTGATAGGTATAGGTTCCACTTCCATTCTCAAAGTCAAATGCAATGGATTCACCAGGAGCATATCCATCTTGTTCCATCCACGTTGACCAGCCAAAGAAAATATCACCATTCTTTACCGCCTGATCATAGTCCATAGAGCCAATATCCCCTTCTTGGCGCATAAAATCAAAATCCTTTTTACTCACAATAGTAGCCGGAAATCTTGTTCCGTTCAGATTTACAGAGACAATCTCTCTCGTCATGACATCTGTTACTCCCGGAATGCTTTTGATTTCTTCAATCAGCGAATCATTCAATGGATCATCCGTCAGAATCGTATCCAGATTATTCTCCGGATATCTTTCGTCATACTCAGCAGAATAGTCAAGCTGCAGTTCAAATTGTCCATGATTAACGGAAAGACGTGCTTCATGCTCCGTGTCAATATTTCCCACATAATTAGAGATAATCACAAACAATACGCAAGAAAAACCCATTGTGAGGATAGTACCAATAGTTCTTTTGGGATTACCCGTTACATTTGCCATTGCCATAGAAAACACGGTGACATTTTTTCTGCCATTTCGTTTTCCTTTTTTTTGTGTTTCTGCATTTTCTAAATACCGTGTTGCTTCGATAGGTGAAATCCGTGAAACAATTTTCATTGGTTTACGCAGTGCCAAAGCAACGGTAAGAAATGATACGAAAATACAGAGAAGCATAACAGGCAAGGAAAACAGAGGAACCTGCTGATTTTGAACTCCCATAGAGCCAGTTCCGGTTGATACAAGGTTCCCCTGTTCTACCAGCCAGTTAAAACCGCATTTTGCAATCAGAAAGCCAAAAAGCAATCCAACTGGTATTGAAAAAAATGTCAAAAAAATGCCCTCTCTGAAGATCAGTTGTTTCATCTGCTTTTTTGTCGCTCCCAGAGCCTTGATTTTTCCATACTCCTGTATCTTGTTGGCAATACCGACCTGAAAAATATTATAAATAACCACAACAGAGAAAAGTACAATTGCAAGAATCAAAACCCCACATACCGCAATCGTTTCATAACTCGGCTGCAAGACCCATTGCAAATAGAGATCATTGACTATAACGTTTTTTTCTTCGATCCCACAAGCTGCTGCAATCTGCTTTATAACCGAATCAATATTATTCATAGATACATTTGCAGAATCATTTAAAGTAAAATAAATATTATACTGTCTGTCATTCTCTTCGACGTGCTCATCATAAAACTCCTGTGACCCGAAAGCAACATAAGATGCCTCGATGGTATACTCATCCCGGTCATGTAGGATTCCGCTGACAACAAACTCTTCCGGCTTATATTCTGACCGCATCCCTGCACGGTAATCCAGTGTAACCGTATCTCCGACCTTTACATCACCATACCCCATTGCACGAAAAAAAGCTCTTCCGGCGGCAATTTCCTGCATTTTTTCCGGATACTTTCCTTCCTTTAACTCATATTCCTTATTATAGGGAAGCATTTTTCTTGCAGTCTCATCCATGCAGACAAAACCACCCTTTTCGTTGCCTTTTATGATACCTTCGGTGCACATAATGCCTGTAGCATCTATTTCCGCACGGCGGTTTACTTCTTTTAACTGCGATCCGTCTGCGGAAACAAACAGACCATAATTGCTTCCATATGATCCTGCCGCCTGACTTTTCTGTAAATGAATTACCCCATTTCCCACAGTACTGATGATAACAAGCAGCATCGTGGTCAGACAGATTGCCATCATGATCAGTATGCTTCTTGTCCTGTTCCTTTTGTCATTGCTATATGCAATCCTGCTTATTGTTTTCATCTGAAATCCACCACCTGTCCATCCTCAATCACCAGAATACGATCAGCGACCTGTGCGATTTCGTCATCATGGGTAATCATTACAATCGTCTGACCATATTTTTTTGCTGTCATCTTAAGCAGGGCGATTACCTCATCACTGGTCTTAGAATCAAGATTTCCTGTCGGCTCATCTGCAAATATAATTTCCGGACGATTCACCAGTGCTCTTGCAATTGCTACTCTCTGCTGCTGTCCTCCGGATAACTGATTTGGCAGATTATAAATCCGGTTTTCAATCCCCAGAGTTGCAATGATATCATTTACATACGCTTCATCCACTTTTCTTCCATCCAGCCCCAGTGGCAGTACAATATTTTCCCAGACATTAACAGATGAAACCAGATTAAATGCCTGAAAAACAAATCCGATTTTTCTTCTGCGGAAAACAGCAAGGGCATCTTCCTTCATCCTGTATAAATCTTTCCCTGCTAAAGTAACACTGCCTTTTGTCGGGGTGTCTAGCCCTCCAAGCATATGAAGTAATGTACTTTTACCTGAACCTGACTTTCCGACAATTGCGACAAATTCTCCCTGCTCAATCTGAATGTCCACCTGATTGACCGCTTTGACCTGATTCTCACCTGCGCCATAAAACTTACAAAGCTGCTTGGTTTCTAATATCACACTCATGTATTGCCTCCTTTTCAATTCTGTAAAGCGTACCTTTCAGCACGCTTTCTTTGCCTGTTTATATATTTGGTCATTTCTCAACCTACATTCAAATTGTATCAGGACAATCTTTCATTTCACTTTCAAAAAACGAGCAGAAATCTTACAGAATTGTAAGATTTCTGCTCACTTAAAATTTAACCAACATATGGTAATTGAATCACAAACGTGCTTCCTTTTTTCTTTTTGCCGGAGGTTACCATGATTGTACCTCCGTGTTTTTCGATAATTTCTCTCGATAGAAAAAGTCCGATTCCTGTACCACTCTTTTCCATGACCTCCTTGGAACTTCCTCTGTAAAATCGTTGAAAAATTTTGTGATACTCATTCTGCGGAATACCAATTCCCTGATCCTCAATTTCCATTCTTACAAGATAGTTTCTTTTTTGTAACCGGATAAATATTTTTGAACCACACGGACTGTACTTGATCGCATTATCCAGAACGTTGATCACAGCTTCACCAAGCCACCTTTTATCCTGCATAATCGTGCATGTTTCCAGCTCTTTTTCATAGTCAAAAACGAATTCAATTTCTTTCTCATCCGCTTTAGAATAAGTGCGGTTCACAGCAGATATGACAGTATCCATAAGCGGAAGTTTTTTCTTATTAATCTGAATCAGTCCAGTTTCCATCTTGGATATTTCAAGAAGCGACTGCAATAATGTCTCCAGTCCATCCAGAGCACTCCGACAACGGATACGAAACTCCTCCTGTTCTGTGGCACTTAAGTCATTCTGCATCAGCACACTAAAACATGTATCCAAAGCTGCAACCGGTGTCTTTAACTGGTGAGAGATATCAGAAACCATTTCTTTCGTGCTCTCTTTTTCTTCCCGTGCTTCTTCCTTTAGCAACTGAATATGATGTCCGATTGCTTCAAGCTGGTCATTCAATTTTTCCAGTTCTGCTGAATTTTCCGTTTTCAGTAAAGCATCAAATTTATTTTCACGGAATCTGATCAGAATTTCTTCCAACTGGTCTAAAATTTTCTGATGACACGCATCTTCTTTTTTCTTCCAATAAAATAAAAAAGTCAAAAGAAGCACGCATATCACAGTGCTTACAGCACCGGTCACCATAACCTGATGCCGGAATTGCATATAAAATGCATTCCCTTTATTTCCCCAGTATCCATATTGCTCCAATAATCGCCTTCCCTGTTCGTTGGTTTCAATATCCTTATCCTTAAGCAATTCCGAAACAGCATCCAGCCCAGAAAATTCTTCCTTTGCAGCAATCTCTGTCATAAGATTCATTTTATATTTATAATCTTCATAAAACACATACGTGGTAAAGCAATTTAATATTGCAAACAATAATATGACAGGTAATACCAAGGAGAGCACTACTGTAATCTTCTTGCGATATCTCTTTGTCACTGCCTTACCTCCTGATTCCATATATACCCAAGACCTCTGATATTCTTTATATAGACCGGTGCAGCCGGATTGTCTTCGATTTTCTCACGGAGTCTTCTGATATTGACAGCGATTGTATTTTCATCCACAAAATCCCCTTCCAGATCAAACACATTTTCCAATATTTGTGTTTTTGAAAGAATCTGTTTCGGATTCTGAAGAAAAAAAGTCAGCATTTTCAACTCCGTTTTTGTCAGACTGATTTCACGACTCTTTATCAGGACTTTCATTTCTCCTGCGATAAATACGATATCTCCCGAAATCATCTTTCCGGCTTCCGTTTTCTCCTGTCTGCGGCGGAAATGTGCTTCTATTTTCAAAAGAAGTACCGAAAGACTAAACGGCTTTGTAATATAATCATCTGCCCCTGCTTCATATCCCATGACCTGATCCATCTCCTGATCTAGTGCTGTAAGACAAATAATGTATGTATTATAATTGCATCTCATCCACCTTACAAATTCCAGTCCATTCCCATCCGGAAGATTCACATCACAAATGGTAACATCCACATTATTATCACTTGCAATTCTTTTCGCTTTTTTCACTGATTCTGCTGAAAAAACCTCATATCCGGATTTTTTCAGTGAAAATGTAATTCCACGATTTAAATTTTCATCATCTTCAACCACGAGTATACCTGGCATAGCATATGCACCTCTCTTTATTAACTATTTTTCCTCTTCGTTAAGACCTAGTTCGTTACATAATTCCTAATTATTCAAACATTTCATTACCTCTGTCAATCCCGATTTATCTCATCATATGTTGCCTTAGTCTCTGCAGATGTTATATCCACATCATCAAGTTCAATTGTGACATTAATGTAATCATCTGACTTTTATTTCAGTTGGGACAAAAGAACAACCGTCTCGATATGTATCGTTTCCACTTAAGGAATGCACAGAATCAGTCTCGTTCTCATCAAAGGAATGCACATTTGCATTCTTCTCTTTTTCATTCCTTACTCCTTGACCACAGTTTTTTTGCATCTTTAATTTCGTGTTCCAACCCTGTTTTATATATGAAAGTAATCATATATGGATCTTTATTACCATCTTTATCAATGCCACCTATAATGACTTTTTCGATTATACTTTCAAATACATGCCTGTCAAATTCTTCTAAAATCTGATTATTTTCACATAATATTTTATATGATTCTACAATATGCTGCAACTCTAAGTTTCTTAACTTTTCTATGAAAAGCTCCTAAAACTGATTTGTTTCCTTGTATAATTTTTACTTCCATTTTTTATTTTATTTTTCTCTTTATCTGTGTTATATTGGCCATATACTATAAACAGATGTTCGAAAGTGATGTGTTGACTACGGCTAAGTTAAATAAAATCAAACAAGATACTATCTTAAAAAATTTTTGGAAAAACAATGACCGATTTGCTGATCTTTTTAATACTTTCCTATTTAATGGAGAAGAAATATTAAAACCTGATAATCTAACAGAAGTAGATACAGATGTTTCTTCCATGTTAAAATTCAATGGTCATGCTGAAACTGTCCAAAAAATATTAGATGTAGTAAAAAAGACAGCTTATGGAATCGACTTTATGATTCTAGGTCTTGAAAATCAATCTCATATTCATTATGCAATGCCATTACGTCATATGATAGGGGATGCATTTTCTCCAGAACTTGCACTGGTAGTTGGAGCAATTACAGAATCCCAGGAACTTATTGATCACGCTTTAGAGAATGAGAAGAAAGGGGCGATTAATATGTGTACCGCTTTAGAAGAACTAAAAAAAGAGGGCTTGCAAGAAGGTCTGCAAGAGGCGAAGTAAAAGGAATTATTCAAACTTACAAATTACTTAATGCTGATCAAGAAGCTGCCCTAAAACTTATTATAGATAAATTTTCTTTGTCACAGGAAACGGCTCTTGCTTATATTAAAAAATATTGGTAATCAGGACCACCCGTCCAACGGGTGGTTTGCTCTAGGGCTATAAGCCCTTATGACTACTAGGCCAGCGTCTCAAGGCGCTGGCCTTCTCTTGACTCGTCGCTACCCCTTAAGGGGTATTGTTACTACTTGGCATTACCCCTTAAAAGGGTCTTCATATTCTTTTACACTTAACTTATCCATTGCAATGTCATGTTTTTCTTGCTCTTGAATATATTTTTTTATTGTAGCCTCGTTTAGTCCTACTGTACTTACATAATATCCTTCTGCCCAGAAATGACGATTTCCAAATCTATACTTTAAATTTGCGTGTCTATCGAATATCATAAGTGCACTTTTTCCTTTTAAATATCCCATAAATGAAGATACACTAATCTTCGGTGGAATACTTACCAGCATATGTATATGATCTGGCATTAGATGTCCTTCTATAATTTCGACACCTTTATAGCTACACAACTGCTTAATAATATCCGCTTTATATTGATTGTAAATTACTTTTCGTCTATACTTTGGTGTGAAGACGATATGATATTTGCACATCCATTTCATATGTGCGAGTGAATATTCTTTCTTCGCCATAAATTACCTTTCCTTTCTACAATGTAGCCTGAACAACTTTATTGTAAACCGAAAGGTAATTTTTTGTATAACAACCGACGCGCACCCGCATAGCGGGTGGTTTAATGCTGAATGGAATTCCTTTTTTCGGAGCCGCGAAAAACTCCATCCCATTCAGCAGGCTAAAGCCCATAATTAAAAAGGGACACTTTGCGCCACGGTGGCGCAAAGTTGTCCCTTTTATTTATGTTGTCTCATATTTAAAAATTATATACTCTGTACATTAACATCATTCAATTATATTTAGTATTAGCATTGGATTATTCAAAGCAGAACACAACCGTTCTCGTTCTTTACGCCCCATATATATAAACTCCATAATATCATTGAATTCTTGGGCTTCCAACGTATTGTCCTGAATTATTCCATTTTTTCTATAATGTGGTAGTGCACTTTCAAAATCAGAATACAATACACCGCTACGATTAATCATTTCTCCTACTTGATTTACTTTTTTCTTACATAACTGATACATATTTATTTCTACATCTTTTTTTGATATTAAATATTGTAATTCTATGTTATTATTAAAGTTTTCAGAATATGCAGATATAAGCATTAAAGACTCTTTATTATCTTCAACCCATTTTTCTGCTGTTTGAACATCACAGGCCTTTAATGTTGCTAATACCAATTTGTCAATAATGCACCTATTCTCTGGATATTTTCCATATAAAAATATTAGAACTTTATATCGTATTATTGGGGGTAAAATAGAAAACGAATACATAACTTCCGTATTTGTACCAAATTCATATTTCTCAAAATAATTAATAAACAAATATGATAAAAGATCAAATATACCATCCATTGCTATATTAAATTCCTTATCTGTAACTTCACCACGATATTGAGTATGTGTAGTTTTGTTTCCTTCCTCTTTTAATTTTTTGACTGCATTTTCTACTACTTCATGATTTTGCAATGTTTCTATATGTTTTCTTATTCTTTTATCTCCCAACATTATTTTTTCTTTTGGATTAATATCTAAAATTTTCCGAATAATTATCTCTGCATACTGTCTTAAAGTGGAAATTTTTCCTCTATAAGATGTTGATGTATAAAAAATATCTCCAATTAAATCATTTGCCAATATTTGATATTGTTCATTGTTGAAACATGCCACTTTTTATTCCTCCCATCCTTATACATTTTTTGATTATAATACTTATTTTTTCATTGTATCACAAAATAGGAACAATAAATTTCGTTTTTATCCATTGCTCCTATTTTTCATATTCATTTCTTACAGTTTTTACATATATTTATTATTAGTTATTTTCCTTGCGACAGATTTAGCTTCTTGAACAACAGTAGCATCCCATTTTTCAGAACATTCTTCTACTTCATGTGCTAACACTTTTCCCAACATAATAATTTCATCAATCTCTCCTGAATTCTCTTCATTTAATTTTATAGATATAATATCATTTTCTTCTATATCAGAAGCTTTATGAACTTCTTTCATTACCGCTGTTGTATCATTTTCTTTTGCTATTACTTGAACAATTGCTTTTTCATTTTTAGCCATATCCTTACCTCTGCTTTCCAATTTTATTTATACTATTTCTATTTCCTAGCCATAGCATACCACAATAATCAATTTTTGCATAACTACTTTGCGCCGCCGTGGCGCAAAGTTATTATTTTATCTATAAATTTAATAAAATTCATCCATTTCCCCAATATTTAGATTAATAGTATTTTGTACTTTCTGTCACATTATATTTATCTACTATGAAAAGAGAACTTTACGCCACGGTGGCGCAAAGTTCCCTCTTTTAATTTCCAATCTTAAAATTCAAAGTCTTAATCAATAATTTAGTCTGTAACCTTCGTTTTAAAGTTTCATCTACACAATAATGGATCTGTCCATATTCATCATACATTTTTCTTCTCGATAAATTGTTAATGTATCCGTCATAGTGTTTTAAAACTTCTTCAACCGCATCAACATCTCCTTGGGTTGCTTCTTTAATTGTTTCAAATGGTAATAAATTGTACTGGAATTCACATTTCTGACTCATCTGCTTTTTCCTCCATAACATCCTTTAAAATTTCTAAGGATCGTTTCCGATGTTCATTTACTGTGCTTCGAACTAATTTCATCTTTCTCGCAATCTCCGCATCACTCATTCCCATAAAATAAGATAATAAAATTACATCTCTTTTTCTCTTTGTTAATGAAGTTAAAGCTTCTGCTATTAACGCATCTTTTACCTCAATATCGTAATTTAATACCTGAAACTTATAACTCTCTAAATCATATTCATCGTGTGTAGCCAACTGATCCAACTCCTTCTGGGATAATTCCGATAACATAACTTCATTTTTGCGTAAATATTCTATATGTCTTATGTAATCTATTTTTTCTCCTTTTAATGCTAGTTTGCATAGACGATCAAATTGGTGCTGAATCGTTTCCTCAAATTGTGAAGGAGATTTCCCCATAAAAGTTCACCTCCTTCCCATTTGGATAAGGTTCAGAGTGAATTTCTTGCTCACTCCTACTCCCGATTAGATATATCCAAATGTTCGGTTTAGATAAGTTTTTATATGTTTTTGTAAAAAAAAAGCGTTCGGACCATCACTTCGATTAATCCAAAACGCTTTTTCTCCACTTCTGTTTTGTGTTCTTTATGGAATTTTCTTTTATAAAATTTATTTTTTGTAAGATGATATTCTCATCAATTACACAAATTTATTCGGCATATCCATTCGGATGGGTACTATGCCATTTCCAAGCTGTAGATATGATATCTTCCAGACTATTAAGTTCTGGTTTCCATCCTAATACTTCTTTTGCCTTATCACTGGATACAATTAAGATATCTGGAACACCGGCTCTTCGTTTCTCTTCCACTGCTTTAATTGGAAGACCTGTTACTTTTCTCTCAGTTTCAATAACTTCTTTCACTGTGAATCCAACTCCATTTCCAAGATTGAAAATATTGCTTTCTCCACCATTGATCAGATATTTCACTGCTAAAAATATGTGCCTGCGCTAAATCAGTTACATGACATATAATCTCTCACACATGTTCCATCTTTTGTATCATAATCCGTTCCAAAAATGCTAATATGATCTCTCTTACCATTTGAAGCCTACAAAATCAATGGAATCAAATGTGATTCTGGATTATGTGCTTCCCCTATCTTTCCACTTACATGCGCTCCGGCCGCATTAAAATATCTTAAAGAAATAAATCTTAATCCATATGCTGCTTTGCCAACCCACTTAAACACTTTTCCATAGAATCTCTTTCTATACATTTTTCCTGCAGTCACGGAACTCTAATTAATCACTTTAAATCACGTTATCATGTCACGATTCATCAATACCTGCTTGAATTACGCCTAAAAGAGTCTTGTGAATTGTTAAAAATTCGAATCTTTTGATTAAAGAAATAGAAATTCAGTGTGAATTTCTATTTCTAGACCCTAATTATTATTCAAAGACTTTCAAAAAATGTATCATCGTTCTCCTGTGCAGTATCAAACTTCTTTAATCTTATAACAAAATATTACTATTTATTTTATCACAAATTACTATTAATATAATAAATCAAAAAATCAGAAAATCTACATTAACAAAGAAATAGGACTTGGCACATTACTACTTATACGCCAAGCCTTATTTCATTGAAATCCATTATTATCTATTGAATATTAAAATCATCAAAATTAATGGAAAAAATAATACTATTAACTGCAATAGAAAATCTAATATCAATACTTTGTCTTGCTCCCTATTTTAATACCTTATTAAAAATTCCTTTATCTTTGAAGTATTTAAAAGATTGCATATATTGATTATCTTTTATCTCCTTATTGTATATCATTGTCCTTATCCGCAATTACAGACTCTAAAAAAACAACATATTCTTCGAATTGTTTTATTCCGGTTTCTGTTATTTGATACTGTGTTACACCTTTCCCATTTATTAGTTTTTTTTCAGATTTAATATACTCCCACCCTTCTAATTTCTTCAACTGTACACTCAAATTACCATCTGATGCATTTGTTAAGTTTTTTAATTCTGTGAAAAACAATTTTTTTGAAATTAGGTTACTTATAATCTGTAATCTGAGTTTAGAACAAAAAGCTTCCTGTATTTGATATCCTTTCATTCTGCACTATATCCTCTTTCAATTATGATCATTTTTTTCTTATAGACTTTGCTAATATCATATATCCAATGATAATCACAAAAGAATAATACAAATCTTGATAGTGTATCGTTATATTTTCTATTGATAATTCTTTATCTATAGAAAATGCTATCAAATAAACTGCTAAATTAATTAAAGCGTATACAATATACATTTTATTATCACGCACAAAACTAACAATCAAAAATGATACACTCAATAGTATGATTGATGAAAATACCTCTAAATTCATCAGCATTTCCATCATTTTATCAACTTGAAAAGCTTCATTACTCGAAGCAAATGAGCTAATAATCCCTGCAATCCATAAAATTACTGGTATCACAACTACACCAATTCCGTAAATATATAGTATTGTCTGATAATATTGATTGGCATTACTTTTTTCCTCTTTATATATTCGTAAGATATAATATACCAAATACATAAAACATATTATTCGAATAATATACATC
>NZ_JAGTTT010000035.1:0-20146 GCF_018223505.1 Anaerostipes sp. Marseille-Q3525 | reverse complement strand
CCAAGTCTGGAAGGGATAAACGCTGAAGGCATCTAAGCGTGAAGCCCCCCTAAAGATAAGATTTCCCATACCGAAAGGTAGTAAGACCCCTTGAAGACGACGAGGTAGATAGGGCAGAGGTGGAAGTGTGGTAACGCATGGAGCTGACTGTTACTAATCGGTCGAGGCTTTAACCAAAGAAGGCTAGAGTGTAAAAGATGTGAATAGTTCTTGTATGTTGTTTTGAAGGTATATGCCTTAATAATCCTCGATAGCTCAGTTGGTAGAGCACACGGCTGTTAACCGTGCTGTCGCTGGTTCGAGCCCGGCTCGGGGAGTTTGATACTGAATAAAGTATTAAGACCGTGAAGCGGTCGGATATAAGGCTCCATGGTCAAGTGGTTAAGACACCGCCCTTTCACGGCGGTAACACGGGTTCAAATCCCGTTGGAGTCATTGCGATTCATAAATGAGTGATATCGTCTAATATGCCGTTGTGGCTCAATTGGCAGAGCAGCTGATTTGTAATCAGCAGGTTACCGGTTCAAGTCCGGTCAACGGCTTTAAACGGACCTTTAGCTCAGTTGGTTAGAGCAATCGGCTCATAACCGATCGGTCCGGGGTTCGAGTCCCCGAGGGTCCATTTAATTAAATAAATATTTTACATTCTGGCCCGGTGGCTCAGCTGGTTAGAGCGCCGCCCTGTCACGGCGGAGGTCGTGGGTTCGATTCCCATCCGGGTCGCTAGATTGTGTTTAAAACCAATCATTTGGGATCATAGCTCAGCTGGGAGAGCATCTGCCTTACAAGCAGAGGGTCATAGGTTCGAGTCCTATTGGTCCCACTTATATGCCAGATATTTAAGGTATGTATATGCCGCAGTGGCGGAACTGGCAGACGCGCAGGACTTAAAATCCTGTTCGAGTTAAATCGAGTACCGGTTCGATTCCGGTCTGCGGCATTTAGATGTGAATAACATCTAAGTTGTCAAATATGACAATTAAATATGTGGGCGTAGCTCAGCTGGATAGAGCGTCTGGCTACGGACCAGAAGGCCGGGAGTTCGAATCTTCTCGCCCACGCTGAAGAGATCTGATTTATCAGGTCTCTTTTTGTATTATTAGAAATAATAAATTTTACAATTATTGCATTTATTCATTACAAAAATTAAAACAATACGTTATTTTCTTTACATTTGTATTAGTTTATGTTAGAATTGTCAAGTATGTAACAGAAGTGTAACAATTGAAAGGGATTTGAATGAAATCACGATTAAAGAAAATAACAATTTTCTCATTAGTCTTTTTATTTATATTTAGTACAACATTAACAACAGCACCTAAGAAAGAAGTAAAAGCTGCAGAAGGCTATAGTGGGAAAATCTTCAGACATTGGACAAGATTAAGAACAGGAAAGTCAAAGAAAGCAAAAGTATTAAAAACATTAAAAGTTGGAACTGCGGTTACAGTATATGGAACAAGCGGAAGCTGGAGAAAAGTTTCTGTAGCAGGGAAGACAGGATATGTACCAAAACAGTATGTATATGTTGGTACAAAAGCTCCTTCATTAACAGGAAGTACATATAAGAAGGGACAGACAGTAGCTGAATTTGCACAGCGTTTTGTTGGGAATCCTTATGTATGGGGTGGAACTGATTTAAATCGTGGAGCAGATTGCTCTGGATTTATTGGTTCTATATACCGTTCATTTGGATATAAGCTTCCAAGATCTTCATCTGAATTAAGAAGCGCAGGAAGAAAAGTATCTTACAGCCAGAAACAGCCAGGAGATATCATCTGTTATAATGGACATGTTGCTATGTACATTGGAAATGGAAAGATTGTACATGCAAGCAGCAGAAAAACAGGAATTAAGATTTCTCAAAGAGCAAATTACCGCAGTATTGTTTGTGTAAGAAGAATTGTAAAATAAGAAAGTATATAGAAGAATCTTTGCATCAGATATATGATGTAAGGATTCTTTTTTTGATATTAGAGTTGATTAATTGTATAATAAGAATAATTTCAAAAATAAAAAGATTTTAGCAAAATCATAGATAGGAAGGAAAAGAAAAATGAAAAAATATAAAGGAATCATATTTGATCTTGATGGAACATTACTAGATACCATAGAAGATTTGACAGATAGTGTAAATGATGTGATGCAGCTATATCATTTTCCACAACATGATACAAAAAAATGTAAAATGATGGTAGGAAATGGATTCCGTAAATTGATCACAAGAGCATTGCCAGAGGAAAGACAAAAGGATGAACAGTTTGTCGATGAAGTACTAGCACAATTTGCCAAGGCATATCATAAAAGATATTTGAATAAAACGGTTCCGTATGAAGGTATTTTACAAATGGTCAATGAACTGCATAAGAATGGAATACAGACAGCTGTCAATTCAAATAAGCGAAGTGACTATACAGAAGCTTTGGTTAACAAATTTTTTGCACAAACACCTATGGTAGCAGTATATGGAGAACGTGAAAGTAAAGGCATTCCAAAGAAACCAGATCCAGCAGCTGCATTAGAAATTGCAGATAAAATGAAATTATCACCAGCTGAGATTTTGTATATCGGAGATTCAGAAACAGACATGAAGACAGGACAAAATGCTGGAATGGACACAATTGGAGTTGCATGGGGGTTTAGAGGAGCAGAAGAACTTAAAGCAAACCATGCAACTTATATTGCAGAAAATCCAGAAGATATTTTGAAATACATTTTATAAACATAGAATATAATATGAATCAATTACACCCTTAGAGTGAAATATAGCACCATAACAGGTGCTATATTTGAACTGAAAATCATTTCAGTAGAAAAAGATTGTATGCTAAAATAAACATAGATAAGATAAATACAATATTAATTTAAAGAGGTGTAAATTATGTCAAGTTTTAAAAATGCAGAAGCTGGAGTTATCGTAGATCAGTTGATCAAGACAATCCAGAAAGAAAGAGATTATTTAAGTGAGATCGATGGTAAGATCGGAGACGGTGATCATGGAATTAACATGAACAAAGGTTTCACAATGTGTGAGAAGAAATTAGAAGGAACTACATATAATCTGTCAGAAGGATTGACAACACTTGGAGAGACACTGTTAGAAGATATCGGTGGGTCAATGGGACCTCTCTATGGAATGTTATTTGATGAGATGGCTCAGGCATGTGAAGATGCAGATGATATCACAGTAGATGTATTTGCAGATATGATCACAGGAGCTGTAGAAGGAATTCAGGATATTAGTCCTGCTCAGGTAGGAGATAAATCTTTAATCGATACATTAGTACCAGCGAAGGAAGCATTTGTAGAAGCAAAAGAAGCTGGAAAAGATTTTGCAGAATGTTTAGATGCAATGAATGAAGCAGCAGAGAAAGGATGGCAGTCAACAAAAGATCTTGTAGCGAAGATCGGTCGTGCAAGCCGTCTGGGAGAACGTTCAAGAGGTGTTCTTGATGCAGGAGCAACAAGCTGCTACTTTATCATCACAACAATTGGGAATGCTGCAAAAGAATTATTAGCCTAAGAAAACAGTTAAGAGCAGAACAATCAGTTTTCTCTCATCGCAAAAGTGATGAACCTCTATATATTCATACAATTCGTTTGGAGAAGGACTTTGAAGTTTCAATTAAGAAGCTTTAGGGTCTTTTTCTTTTTTTGTATAAAAATAAAAAACAGATTGACAAATAAATAAAAAGTGTATATGATAACTGTATCACATGAAGTGATACAGTTAGTACAGTTAGTGATACAGTGCGATAAGATAAAAACAATAAGGAGGTGCCAATGTGTTTCGAATTAATCCGGCAAGCGGGAAAGCAATCTATGAACAGATCATGGAACAGGTAAAAGAAGCAGCATGGAAGGGCTACTTAAAACCAGGAGATGGACTGCCATCGGTCAGGAAACTTGCGTTACAGCTGAGTGTGACACCGAATACTGTAGCGAAAGCATATCAGTTACTTGAGAAAGAGAAAGTAATCGTAACAATCAGAGGAAAGGGAGCATTTTTAGCAGAAAATGCTTCACAAGAGGTGGATAAAGGAAAGATGCAGGAAATTAAAACAAGTCTGAAGGAGATATTAAGTGAACTTCGTTATGAAGGATATGACGAAGAGAAGATTGCAAATCTGATACATGAGATTTATCAGGATCTGGAGGGATAGGATATGAAAGTGATCGAACTAAAGGACGTAAAAAAATCATATGGAAAACGGGAGATTCTTCATGGAATCAATCTTGATGTAGAAGAAGGGAGCATTCATGGGCTGGTAGGACGAAATGGATGTGGAAAGACAACACTGATCAAGTGTATCACAGGAATCTACGAACAAGATCAGGGGCAGATATTAATCTGCGGTGAAGAAGTTTTTGAGAATCCAAAAGTAAAAGCAAAGGTAGGATATGTTGCAGACAGCAACCAGTATTTTGACGGGTACCACATTGACGAGATGATTGAATTTTATAAACAGATGTACCCGACATTCGAGGAGAAAGCATTTAAAGACTACAATCAGAGTATCGGATTAGATGTAAGTAAAAGGATCAGGGAATTATCAAAAGGGCAGGCAATGTCATTAGCTGCGATGTTGAACTTGTCTATTCATCCACAAGTCATGATCATGGATGAACCAATGTCAGGGCTTGATGTGATCGTACAAAAACAGATTAAAGACTTTATTGTCAATGAAGTTGATATGAACGGAATGAGTGTGTTTATATCTTCTCATGATCTGAAAGATTTAGAAAGTTTCTGTGATTCCGCAAGCATGATGAAGGAAGGAAAGATCCTTTATCATGGAACGATGGATCAGATGAAAGAAAGATTTACAAAATTACAGGTCGTATTTGGAGAAGCAAGAAGTGAGATTTTCAAAGAACTTCCTGGAGTGATCACATATTCCAATCTTGGAAGCGTGTACACAGTTGTGTTAGAAGGGTATGGACAGCCAATTTTCGAGGCATTAAAACAAGCAGGAGCTATTGTGGTAGAAGAGATTCCATTAAGTTTAGAGGAAGTATTCGTCTACAGCAATCGCTAAGAGGGAGATGAGGAGATGAAATTTTTTAAGAAATATTATCTGGTGCTTCCGCCAGTGGCATTGATCTATGGAATTTATATATTAAATATAAAATATCCTTATGATGGATTTCCACAGACATTAATGGATTCCATAATTAATGGATGGTTATTGATATGGGTTTTATTTGCAGCATTATCTGGAGGAATCATATATCAGCTGCAGCAAAGTAAGAAGCAGCAGTATATATACAGTCTGCCATGGACCAAAAAAGATATTTATAAAAAAAGTGCAGCAGGGCTTCTTGTATCACTGATGATCGCAGAGGTCATTTATGGAATTTTCTTTGCAGCAAAACTTACAATGATCCCAAGTAAAGAATCACTTACAAATATCATTGTATGTACATTATTAAATGCAGCATTCTGTTTTGCACTCTGTGCGGTTACACATCTTGTTGTTGTTGTGACAGCTTATATCTGGCAGGGGTTGATTCTGGCAGTAATCAGCATTTATGTGATGCTTCCAATCATTATTCAGAATACAGCATTTTTAATTCAGATGGTATTTAAAATCAAAACATATAAATATGCAATCTTTGAATGGGTAATCTATTCGGTGTATGATCGTCGATTCTTGATTCCATTAAATTATCAGCTGGATATAAGTATAATGGACACAAACTTAATCTGGAAAGCACAATATATGAATACATCATTGATCTGTATTGCAGCATTTATAGCAGCAGGGGGGTTATGCCTGTGGTTTGCAAAGCGTAAATTTATAAGACAGAACCTGGCACAGAATCGAATGCTGACAAGGCTGTCAAGGATAGAAAACAAGCTGGTCATGACGGTCGGACTGTCATTTGTAATTTTCAATGCAGTAAGCAATCATGAAATAAATCAACAGGTATTTAATTATGAAAGAACTCTGTACAACAGGATTTATGAGCTGATAGCATGGAATAAAGACATTATGGGAAATGGGGACAGCTATAGAATGATCATGCAGAAGTTAAGCGGAATGCATCTGTTGATATATTTTGCAGTGATCTTTGCAGGATGCTATGTTGCAGTCTCATTGGTTCAGACAATAAGGAGGAAACATTATGAGAGGGCTTGTTAAGCATGAAAAAAGAAATATGCTGATCATAACATTGGCGTTTACGATCGTGGTATGGTTTGTGTTACAAGGCGCGATTGCAAGTGATATTGCAGGAACTGGAAATCGATATATTTATGACAACTATGGGAATCTATTTTTGGGAACGCTCAATCAGTATTATGAATCATTTATTATGATACTGATGATACCAATCAGTTTTGTTGCAATCATGCAGTATCGGGAAAGCAGTATTTCAAAATGCGGTGAATTTTTAATGCAGCTGCCAGTAAAAAGAGGCCAGATCTTTCTGGTCAGAACGATTATCGGAATGATGATATATACGATTCCGTGGCTGTTTTTTTTCTTTGGAATGATCATGATGAGAATTCAGGCAGAGTCATGGTATGAGATGAAATTATCGTCATGTACAAATGGAGAATTATTGCTTGGGAATGATAATGTCTTCCACTTGTGTGTATATCTTTTATTTATGTGGATTTCATTGACATTGATCTATGCCGTAGCAGTATTTTTTCAGAATATCTGTAAAAGACCATGGATCGCAGGAGCTATTGGAGTGGGAGCAATGTGTTTTCCCGTATTTATGGACTATGTCATGCCGAAAGTGAATCTTCTTCCAGGTGGGATGCTTAATGGATGGTGGATGGCAGCATTTTTTGAAAATGGACCAATATCAGAAGAATGCGTGTGGGATGAGGGTGTACACCAGACTGTAACAATGGCATCGTTTGATCATTTTGTACAGATCCTTTTAATTCAGATTCTGCTTATACTGGTATTTTTCGCAGTTGCTTTCTATGTATTTAAAAAGGCAGATATGGCAAAACGAAATAATTTCATGTATTTTCCATGGATGGAGAAACTGTTTTTATGGATTTTCCCATTTTGCGTTTCATTGTTCATAGTAGTAATAGGATTTAAGATTCAGTCATATAAAGGCGGCGTTATCGCAGTAGTTATTGCAAGTATCGTATTTTATATGGTAAGAAGACATAGAAAAAGGAGGGAAGCATAATGTATATGGGCTTATCATTGGGAGTGATCATTATCTTATTGCCACTGCTTCTTTTAGCATTTCTGATCGCAGTGGGAGTTGTGCTTTACCGACATCCATCAAAACTACAGAAAAAATGGTATCAGGTATCGTTGAAAAAAAGAAGAAGAGTAAAACAGGCAGGAATCTTTCTTGGATTTTGTGCAGCAGCCGCATTATTCATCTATCCTTTAGTGAATGGAGAAAAATTTGTATCAACGATCCGTCTTTCTGCGAAGGAAAGAAATCTTATCACAAAAAATAAAATTAAAAAGACAGCAGATGAATCCTCAAAAGCAGGAACAGCGAAAAATGATAAATGGCTGAAATCATTATATAAGATCATAAGATCAGATGATATGATTGCAGCACAGTTTTTAAGTAACAGCAGCAGTTATGATGAATGGGCATCAAATATTGGCATTGGGTCAACTGGAGAATATGAAATGCGGTTGTTTGTAGAAAATGTTGTAGCTGACAAGTTCGCTGAAAAGAAATCCGATGAGGACATTGATTCTGATGAAGATTTTGACAGCTATGATGACACAGGATTTTATAAGATTATCCAAAGACCAGATAATACATTGGAAGAAAATTATCAAAAACTGACAGATTCAGAAAAACAAGATGTCAGAGCTCTGAAATGGCATTATAAGGATGGACTTTTATATGCAACAGATGATGAGCATAAAGTATGCATCAATGGAACAGCCCAGATTTCCATGAAGGACACCAAACTGATCAATATGATGGAAAAATCCGGATACAAGGGTATTAAAAAGTGGATGGAACAATGTGAAAATGATCAGTCAGGAATCAAAGTAAAAGTAGGAAATAAAACATATTTGCTTCATAATACAGATAAATGGCATAAATTCGAGAAAAATGGTTTGTCAATTTTCTATAATTACAAGCGTTTTATCATTCGTTTTGATGCAAACAAAATAGTTGGAATAAAGAGCAATCTATCAGAACTTCCACAAAGCGGAAGAGCATTATGGACAGTCATAGCGGATCAAAGCGGCACAGCTTCAAAGGAAATTATTCTTCGTTCTTATAATGATGAGAATCTGTATGCCAAGAAAAATGTCCAGATCTTTATGAAGGATCACAAGATCAAGCAGTTATTGATTTACTGGGACAAGGCAGATGAATTAAAAGGATTTACAAAAGAAGAAAATATATTTATGAAAGCATGCTTTGAGAAAATGGGCATTGCATCTGAAGATGCACAAAAATGGTTAGAAGAATTTAATTCTGTATCTTTGTCAAAGAAGAATGCCCAGAATGGAGAACTTGGGAACTGGACATATAGCTATGGAAATAGTGAAAATCAGATCGTTTCTTTAGTTGATAGTAATCATGATGATAATTATGTAAATTTTTACAAAAAAAGTAAAGGAAATAATTGACAAAAATAAAATGATATGGTAAATTATGGGTAGAAAGTGCTTGTAGCACATAACTCCCCTATAATAAACAGATCGAGATCTTAGGTTTTCCTGCGATGATTCATCGCCCATACCCCGAAGAATCTCATATATTTGTATTTTAATCATCATCAACAATCATTTTATTTATCTACAATCCTCTATCTAGATAATGTGATACAGGCACTTTCTCTTTTGCATGATGACAACAAGGGTTCTGATTCTTTTATAGTTTAAAAGGATCAGAACCATTTTTCTGCATTTTTAAGAAATCACAATGACAAATGAAAAATAATATGATATGATATTGTTTTGAATGGAATAATATAAGAAAGTAGTAGTAATTCACATATAGGAGGAAAAAACATGCCAGTAAAGTACGTATTTGTCACAGGAGGAGTTGTATCTGGATTAGGTAAAGGAATCACAGCAGCTTCTCTGGGACGATTACTAAAAGCCAGAGGCTATCATGTCACAAGCCAGAAGTTTGATCCATACATCAACATTGATCCAGGAACAATGAATCCAATCCAGCACGGAGAAGTTTTCGTAACAGATGATGGAGCAGAGACAGACTTAGACCTTGGACATTATGAAAGATTTATCGATGAAGGACTGAACAAGAAATCAAACGTTACAACAGGTAAAGTATACTGGAGTATCTTATCCAAAGAACGTCGTGGAGATTACGGTGGTAACACAGTACAGGTAATCCCACATGTAACAAATGAGATCAAGAGCCGTTTTTACAGAAGCGAAGATCCAAGTGATCAGGAAGTAGCGATCATCGAGATCGGAGGAACAGTCGGAGATATTGAGAGTCAGCCATTCTTAGAGGCATTAAGACAGTTCCAGCATGAAGTAGGACATGAAAACTGCATTTTGATTCATGTAACATTAATTCCATACTTAAAGAGTTCAGGAGAATTAAAGACAAAACCAACACAGGCAAGTGTGAAAGATTTACAGGGAATGGGAATCCAGCCAGATATCCTTGTTTGTCGTTCAGATTATCCATTAGATGACGGGATCAAGAGAAAGATTGCTCAGTTCTGTAATGTAGACCGTTCAAGAGTCATTCAGAACTTAGATGCAGAAGTATTATATGAAGTACCTCTGATGATGGAGAAAGAACATCTGGCACACGAAGTATGTGAATGTTTAAATATGCCATGCCCAGATCCAGATCTTGATGATTGGAAGAAGATGATCGATGCTTGGAAACATCCAGAACATCAGGTAGAAATTGCCTTAGTTGGTAAATATGTATCTTTACATGATGCATACATCAGTGTTGTTGAATCATTAGAGCATGCAGGAGTTGCTAATTCTGCCAATGTTAAGATCCGTTGGGTAGATTCAGAGAGAATCAGCTCTTACAATGTAGATGAGATGTTAGGTGGGGTTCACGGAATCTTAGTTCCAGGTGGATTCGGAGATCGTGGTATTGAAGGAATGATCTGTGCGATCAAATATGCAAGAGAAAATAAGATTCCATATCTTGGAATTTGTTTAGGAATGCAGCTTACATTAGTAGAATTCGGACGCCATGTCTTAGGATTTGCAGATGCACACAGCAAGGAATTTAATCCAGAGACAACACATCCAATGGTTCATATTATGGCAGATCAGGATGGAGTTACAGATCTTGGAGGAACTTTACGTTTAGGATCTTATCCATGTGTATTAACAGAAGGATCCAAGGCATATGAATTATATGGAGAAAAAGAAATCCATGAAAGACACCGTCACAGATATGAAGTAAATAACAAATATCGTGATGTTCTTCAGGAGAATGGAATGATGTTATCTGGATGTTCACCAGATGGAAGAATCGTAGAGATGGTAGAGATTCCAGAACATCCATGGTTTGTGGCAACACAGGCACATCCTGAATTCAAATCTAGACCTAATAAGGCACATCCTTTATTTAAGGGATTTGTTGAGGCAGCATTGAAACATCAAGGGAAATAAATTTGTGTGTTGGCCAACTGTAGATTTCGAGTATATGATAAAAAATAAATAAGCAACTGAAAGTGCTGCGGTGGAATTTTGTTCAAAATATGGCAAAATTCCAATGCATCGCTTTCGGTTGCTTATTTATTTTTTATCATATACCAGAAGTTTAATTTCTTTTATCTTCTGTTAATGAATACAAAAATTATCAGCCAATCTCCTTTAACATATACGAAATCCTACCGTCGCACAATTTTACCAGTTCTTTTTCCCTTCATCCTATGTTATAATAAAAAAGACTAATTGAACAATTATCATAATGCGACATTGACATTTGACAAACTTAGGGGGCGAAAGACCATGAAGATCAAAGGAGTCAGACTCTATGGAGTCAAAGATATACGTCTGGAAGAATTTGAAATCCCTGATATCACAGAAGATGAAGTACTGTTGAAGATTGAATGTAATGGGATTGCTATGTCAACGCTAAAAGAGATCACTTTGGCACAGCGGCATTTACGAGTACCAAAGAATATTAAGAAGAAACCAGTACTGATCGGACACGAATTTTCAGGAACAATTGCGAAGGTAGGAGAAAGATGGAAGGATGAATATCAGGAAGGAAAGAAATTTGTGATCGTACCTGAGATTCCACTTCAGATTGAATCACCAGGATATTCTTACCCATATTTTGGTGGAGCAGCTACCTATTGTATTGTACCGGGAGATGTTATAGAGAAAGGATGTTTGATACAAAGAGAAGCCGGAGCGTTTTATGAGCTTGCTCAGGCACAGGCATTATACAGTGTAGTAAGCAGTTTCCACTCAAATTATCACAGCAAACAGGGGTCTCATGATCATATATCTGGAATCAAAGAAGGCGGTAATACGATCATTCTTGGAGGAGCAGGACCTATGGGGCTTATGGCCATTCGATATGTACTTGAAATGGATAGGAAACCCAAGCGTTTAGTGATCACCGATACGAATAAGGAACGTTTAGAGAAAGTCAGGAAGATCATTCCGGTTGAGGAAGGCAGGAGACACGGAGTAGAACTATACTATATCAATCCATCGATGGTAACAGACTCTGTACCAGTATTATTAGCAATGACAAATGAAAAAGGCTATGATGATGTCTTTGTTTATGCACCCCCAAAATGTGTAGCAGAGATAGGAAACCGCATTATGGCAATGGATGGTTGTATGAATATTTATGCAGCTACAGCTGATAAGAACTATCGTGCAGGAATGAATATCTATGGAAGTCATTATTTAAAGACCAAACTGATTGGATCTTCAGGAGGATTACGATCTGATATGGTCGAAGCACTTGAACTGATTGAGAATAAAAAGATGAACCCGGCAATAGGAATCACACATATTGGTGGAATCAATGCAATCGTAGATACGACTTTGTATTTAAAGAAAATGCCAGGGTCTAAAAAGATCATCTACCCACAGATAGATCTCCCGCTTACAGCAATTGAAGATTTTAGAAAGCTTGGAGAAACTGATCCAGTATTCGCACAATTGGCAGACGCATGCAGTAATCATGGAGGGTTGTGGAATTCGGAAGCAGAAAGTATTTTGTTGAAGCATTTTGAAAAATAACAACAAGGATATATGAAGAAACATAAAACTTCATATATCCTTGTTATTTTACAAAATGTTTACATTTATTTGAAATTAGAATTTACATATATCTGATAAAATTTTTTAATGAACAAGGAAAATGCTAAAAGCAAGAGTATTAGGAGGTATATATGAAATCTAATTGGAGAAAACAAATGATGATCAGTGCATTAGCATTGACACTTTCTGCGGCAAATGCAGCTCCAGTATTTGCAAGTGCGGCTCCAGATGGCAAGTCAAACGCAGCAGAAATTGCACAGACAATGGGAACAACGACGCAGTGGAATCGTTGGCAGAAAGAATGGAAAACTTTAAAAAATGACTGGACACAAATTTCATTATCACCAGGAAGTAATGCAACAGAACTGAATTTTGCATGGTACACACCAAAACAGACAAATGATAATAATTCAAATGCGGATGTGGAAGCCAAAGTACAAGCAATTTCTCCAGATCAGAAAGATAGTAATGTTCCAAAACTGATCATTGGTGAAGGACGTAATATGAAAAATGCCAAAGTATACGAGGCAGAACAAACAGAAGTAAAAGATGAGCAGGACAGCAATGGTGGAACATATAATTCTAATAAAGTAACAGCAACAGGATTAAAAGAAAATAAAACATACTATTATAGTTATGACAACGGAAATGGCTATACAAAACCAGCTGCATATACAACGAAATCTAAAAAGGACTTTTCATTTGCATTTGTGGGAGACCCACAGATCGGATCTTCCAATGAATTAAAAGGAAAAGACAGTAAAGAATTTTACGATGCACAGTCTAATGCAGTAAAAAGTGATGCGTTTAACTGGTCATCCACTTTAAATGCGGCATTAGAAAAGACAGATAACAAGTTAAGTTTTGTCGTATCTGCAGGTGACCAGATTCAGACAACAAAGAAAAAATCACCAAACAAAGATGCATCAAAAAGTGAGATTGAATATACTGGATATTTAAGTCCGGAAGCATTAAAATCACTTCCAGTGGCGACAACGGTAGGTAACCATGATGCAGATAACGCAAACTATACCTATCATTTTAACAGAACCAATGCCAGTGAGCTTGGGAGTAATAAGGTAGTTGGTGGAGATTATTATTTCAAATATGGAAATGCCTTATTTATCATGTTAAATACACAAGATACCAATGTAGCAGAACATGAACAGTTTATTGAGCAGACAGTTGCAGCAAATAAAGACTGCAAATGGAGAATCGTAACACTGCATCAGGATATCTATGGTTCAGCAGAACATTCCAACGAGCCAGAGATCACAAATTTAAGATACCAGTTAACACCGATTTTTGAACAAAATGATGTTGACGTGGTATTAACAGGTCATGATCATGCATATTCCAGATCTAAAATGTTATTAGGCGGAACAAAAGCCAATGATTATACAGACGATGAGTTTGATGCAGAATTAAAGAAAGATATGGATGCGGGTGAAAATCCAACAACAAGAACTGTAGCACCAGCAAATATCAAAAATGACAGCACAGATGAAAAAGACCAGAAATACTTATCATACCTTAAGAGTATCATGGATGAAAAAGCAATTGAAACTGTCAAAAAACAAGGAAGTTCTGTGATCAATCCAGAAGGTGTCCTTTATATGACAGCTGGTTCTTCTTCAGGAAGTAAGTATTATGATCTGGTACCAAGACAGCAGACATACATTGCACACCGCTGGCAAGAAGATGTTCCAACATATTCTGTTGTAGACGTGACAGAAAACAATTTAACGATCAATACATATCGTACAGACAATGATGAAAAGATTGACGAAACATTTTCTATCACAAAGAGCAAAGGAGATGTAGCATCACTCAATAAAGAAATTAAAGCAGCAGAAAGTATTGTAAAACAGAAAAATACATATATAACACAAAGCTACAGAGTCTTTGAACAGGCACTTGCAGGAGCTAAGAAAGTTGCAGCAGATAAAAAGGCAACAAAAAGTGAAGTAGAAAATGCATTAAAAGCTCTGACAAATGCAAAAGCAGCATTAGAAAAGAAAGTTGTAGTAGCAAAAGCATCTGCAACGCTGAAAGCTGGGAAAAAGAAAGTAACAGTTAAGATCAAAAAAGCATCTGTATCTGGATATGAGATTAAATATGCAGCAAACAAGAACTTTAAGAATGCAAAAGTAAAAAATACAACAAAAACTACTTATACGATCAAATCATTAAAATCAAAGAAGAAATGCTATGTAAAGGTTCGTGCATACAAAGTAGTCAAAGGTAAGAAAATCTACGGTTCTTACAGTAAAGTTCTGAAAGCAACTGTGAAATAACAATGAAACAAAAACAGATGAAAAGAGTGTGTCTGCTGATTGCAGGCATTCTCTTTCTTCTGCTGTTTTTTTCATTTTCTGGAATTGAGAAGACAAAACTTCTTGATACAGATGGAAGAAATTTTGAAAAAGCAGAAGTAACAAAAGTGATCTCTGGAAATTTATCCAATAGTGGAAGTGGAAAACAAACCGTAGAATTAAAACTTTTATCTGGAGATCATAAAGGAAAAACAATAGAGGCAACAAGTTCCCAGAGCTATTTATTTGGTGCAAAATGTAAAAAGGGAATGAAAGTCATAGCGATCGTGAATGAATCAAATGGAGAATTCGTAGCTTCTGTATATAGTGTAAACAGAGGTCCTATGGTATGGCTGATGGCAGCCATTTTTGTAGCAATCGTGGTTGCAGTCGGTGGAAGGAAAGGAATTTCATCAATCTTAAGTTTGGTCTTTACAATGCTTTGTATCTTTTTTATTTTCCTTCCAATGATCTATAAAGGAATATCGCCAATATTGGCAGCTGTACTGGTGGTTGCATTTACAACGATTGTTACGATGTGCATGGTCGATGGGATTACGAAGAAATCAGTAGCTGCAATGCTTGGAACTGTCATAGGGGTGGTGTTTTCTGGAGCATTTGCATTAATCTTTGGACAAGTAACATCAATCACAGGATATAATGTATCGGATATAGAAAATCTTGTTTATGTAGGAGAGATGACGGATATAAAGATCGGAGAACTCCTATTTGCAGGAATTTTAATCGCATCATTAGGCGCTGTTATGGATGTTGGAATGTCGATTGCATCAACATTAAACGAATTAAAAGAACAAAATCCACAAATGATGACAAAAGAATTGTTTCAATCAGGAATGAATGTCGGAAGAGATATGATGGGAACGATGACCAATACACTGATCCTTGCTTTTACAGGGGGATCGATCAATACATTAGTATTTATTTTTGCATACAATTATGAATACCAGCAAGTGATCAATATGTATTCGGTAGGAATCGAGATCATGCAGGGTTTATCATCAAGTCTTGGTGTGATCATGGCAGTTCCAGTAACTTCTTGGATCGCAGCATTTTTATATAGTAAGAATCAAAAATAATAAAGAAAAGGCAGAAAAATGAACAGGTTTTTCTGCTTTTTCTTTTGGAAAATAAGATATTAGACTTTTCTCATCGAAACAGATATACTTAGATATAGATATAAAAAAAAGGATGAGATGATCATGGAAAAAAGAAAACACATCTGTGTCGGAATTCTGGCACATGTTGATGCCGGAAAGACGACGCTTTCCGAGGCAATTTTATATACAGCAGGTAACTTAAGAAAATTTGGACGAGTAGATAACGGAGATGCGTTTTTAGATACTTATGAACTGGAAAGATCAAGAGGGATCACCATTTTTTCGAAGCAGGCGGAAGTATCAATGGAAGAGATGGATCTGACACTTTTAGATACACCGGGACATGTGGATTTTTCAGCGGAAATGGAACGTACGTTGCAGGTATTAGATTATGCGATTCTTGTGATCAGTGGTGCAGATGGAGTTCAGGGACATACACTGACTTTATGGAGCCTGTTAAAGAGATACGAGATCCCAACATTTTTATTTATCAATAAGATGGATCAAAATGGAACAGACAAAACCGCTTTATTAGAAGAATTACAAGAACGCTTAAGCAGTGGATGTATTGATTTTGGAACGAAAAACAGTGATGAATTTTATGAAGCTGTTGCGATGGAAGATGAAGAATTATTAGATCAGTATTTAGAATCTGGAGAGATAGAGGATGAACAGATTCGAAAAATGATCACAGAACGTAAGATTTTTCCTTGTTTCTTTGGATCAGCATTAAAACTTCAGGGAGTGGAAGAATTTCTAAATGATTTTGGATATTGTACGGAAGAAAAAGAATATCCAGAACAATTTGGAGCACGTGTTTTTAAGATCACAAGAGACGAGTCAGGAAACAGGCTGACTCATTTAAAAGTAACCGGAAAAGACTTGAAAGTCAAAACAGTGATCACAAGCAGTGATGAGAAGATCAATCAGATCCGTATTTATTCAGGAGAAAAATATGAGACAGTGAATGAACTTGAAGCGGGAAGAATCTGTGCGGTGACAGGTTTAAGTGACACTTATCCAGGACAGTGCCTTGGAGTCGAACAGGGTGGCTATGAGCCAGTGTTAGAACCAGTTCTTACTTATCAGATGATCCTTCCAGAACAGACAAGTGCGACTATTATGCTGCCGAAACTTCGACAACTAGAGGAAGAAGAACCAGAACTTCATATCATTTGGAATGAGGAATTACAGGAAATTCAGGTTCAGATCATGGGAGAAGTCCAGATTGAGATTCTAAAAAGTTTGATCAAAGAACGTTTTGATGTCGATGTCGAATTTGGACAGGGGAATATTGTATACAAAGAAACAATAGCAAATACTGTAGAAGGTGTTGGACATTTTGAACCACTTAGACATTATGCGGAAGTACATTTGCTTTTAGAACCTTTAGAAAGAGGAAGTGGAGTTGTCATTGATACACAGTGCAGTGAAGATATACTGGATAAGAACTGGCAGAGATTGATCCTGACTCATTTATTAGAAAAAGAACACAGAGGTGTTTTAACGGGAGCACCGATTACGGATATTAAGATTACACTGGCAGCAGGACGAGCGCACCAGAAACATACAGAAGGTGGTGATTTCCGTCAGGCAACCTATCGTGCAGTCCGTCAGGGACTTCGCATGGCAGAAAGCATTTTATTAGAGCCATATTATAAATTTCGCTTAGAGATTCCACAGCAAATGGTAGGACGAGCCATGACAGATATCGAAAAAATGCATGGAACATTTGAAACACCGGATACATCAAAAGAAATGGCGGTATTACAAGGGGTAGCACCAGTTTCAACCATGCAGGGATATCAAAAAGAAGTATTGGCATATTCCAAAGGAATGGGAAGATTATTTACGACATTAAATGGATATGATATCTGCCATAATGCAGAAGAAATCATAGAAGAAGCTGGTTACGATCCAGATCATGATCTTGAGAATCCTTGCGGTTCTGTATTTTGCTCTCATGGGGCAGGTTATAATGTTTCGTGGGATGAAGTTCCAGAACATATGCATTTAGAAAGTGTGTTAGCTAAAGAAACAGAGGAAGAAGAATTCGACGAGATTGCTCAGAGAAGAGCATATATTGAAGACGAATGGATCGATACAGATGAGATTGACAAAATCTTAGAGCAGACATTTTACGCAAATCAGCACAATAAAAGTAAATGGAAGAAAAAGAAGGCGGCAAGGATTGAACAGGATTATCATTCATCCGCTGAAAAATCTTCTGTGAAGCGAGATATGTCAAAAAAATATTTATTGGTTGACGGATATAATGTCATTTATGCGTGGGATGAACTCAAAGAATTATTAGATACGAATGTGGATGCAGCCAGAGGCAAACTTCTTGATGAAATGTGTAACTATCAGGGAATGAAAGGTATGGAATTGATCGTTGTATTTGATGCATATCGTGTAAAAGGTCATGAAACAGAGATCACAGATTATCTAAATATCCATGTAGTCTACACAAAAGAAGCAGAAACTGCCGATCAGTATATCGAGAAATTTGCCCATACTCACGGGAGAAAATATGATGTGACAGTAGCAACATCTGATGGACTTGAACAGATCATTATTCGTGGACAAGGATGCAGACTTTTATCAGCAAGAGAACTAAAACGAGATTACGAAGAAGCAAAAGCACAGATCCGGACAGAATATCTGGACAAGCAAAAACATGAAAAATCATATGTCACGGATGGAATTTCACTAGAAGATACAATGAATGAAAACTAGAAATGGAGATGATATCATGGGGAAAATACATCTGGAAGGTGCGGATAATGCAAGAGATCTTGGCGGATTAAAAACAACAGAAGGCGCCGTGATACGGGAGAAAAAATTAATCCGCAGCAATCGTTTATCGAAACTTACGCAAAATGATATGAATCTTTTGTCAAATGAATATCATTTACATAAAATCTTAGATCTACGGACACCAATGGAAGTAGAGCAGGAAGCGGACCTTGAAATACCAGAAGCAAGTTATATGAATATTCCATTTTTTATGGAAAGTATGGTTGGGGTAAGCCGTGAACAAGAAACTAAAAAACAGATGTTGCATATGCAAGAATTTCCAGATATGAAAGACATCTATATTATGATGATTCAAAATAAATTCTGCAATCAGCAGATCACAAAGGCAGTAAGAGAGGTTATGACTACAGAAAATGGATCTGTTTTATGGCACTGTACAGAAGGAAAGGATCGCTGTGGTTTGCTTTCTGCAATCATTTTATTTTTATTAGATGTATCGGAAGAGGATGTCATGGAAGATTACTTAAAAACAAATAAAGCAGCCATAAGACGAGTCGAAAAAATACGGAAAAAATTGCACGTGGCAGGATTTCATCAAGAAAAGATTGAAAAATTAGAAGGCTATTTCGTGGCAAAAGAAGAGTTTTTAAACGCAGCACTGAAAACAATGAAAGAAGATCATGGTTCGATCAATCAATTTATCAAAAATGGATTACATATTTCTATGAAAGAAAAACAGCAATTTAAAGATAAGATATTGGAGTAGACAATGAAAGATAAGAAAAAAACAATCGTTATGTTTGGAGATTCTTTAACAGATTATTTTCCAATGGATAAATTACAAGATATCGATGCAGATATTATCAACAGTGGAGTTGCAGGAGACACAATTGCAGAAATGGGAGCTAGATTATCTTATGACGTTTATCCATATCATCCAGACATTATCATCATGCAAGGCGGAGCCAACGATTTCCTAATGTCATTGTATCCAGGAGCAAAACCATTAGCCGAACGATTGATCAGATTGGCACTTAGAATCAGAAAACAACTACCAGATACAAAAATTTATATCGAATCCATGTATCCGGCATATACAAAAAGAATCGGTCTGATGCCATCGTGGGCAGAAGGAAAATCGAATGAAGAGATACAAAAGATCAATACCTGGATTAAAAAATTATGCAAGGAAAACGATTTTAATTATATAGATGTATTTAGTCATTTGATAGGAGCAGATGGACAGCTGTCTAGAGAGTATACAGTTGATGGGATACATTTGCAGGATTCTGCATATGAAATTGTGGCTGAAATTTTAATTTGCGGTGGTGTGTATGGAAAATAATATTGTATGGGGTTTCAATCATTCGCCATATATTGTCCCCGAAGCTTCGAAATATACTGTCTGCAGTTTAAAAGTTTCCGGCACAGTTTCATCGAAAGAAGCTGAGGAAGTCTGGTATCCCGCTTCATTCTTGGAACAAGATTCTGATCCCATGGGGTGTGCAAGACATATTTGTATAAAAAAGCAATGGATGAATTATAAAAGTTACAGGTTGAAGCAGAGATACCACAGCGGCGTTTATCCAGGATAAATGTTCTGGCATCCAAAAGAGTCAGTTTTTCCATAGGTTTGTAGCCAAGATATTTCATAAATAGACTGATAAAAACCTCCATGATGATAACGACATAAAAAAGAAGCTACCAGTCTCATGGAGGTCCTCGTAAGAAAGAAAATCTTTTGTCAGCGAATACA
>NZ_JAGTTT010000034.1:0-21321 GCF_018223505.1 Anaerostipes sp. Marseille-Q3525 | reverse complement strand
ATATAAGATTGTCTAATAACTGTCAATCTTTCTATCATGAAATTATTTCATTTTCTCAAAAAATATGGTATTCTGAAAAATAATGTCAATAAAAAATTGGAAAGGGGTATCTTAATGATATTATCATGCCAGAATATCTGCAAAACTTTTGTTGAAAAACCTGTCTTGCAGAATATCTCATTTCACTTAAATGAAAACGACCGGCTGGCAATCATCGGATATAACGGTGCCGGAAAATCGACACTTTTAAAAATACTGATTGGAGAAATTTCCAGTGATGATGGGGAAATTTCTTTAAAAAAGGATGCCAGCATCGGCTATCTTGCCCAACATCAGGATCATACATTTCATCATACGATCTTTGATGAACTTCTCTCCGTTAAGAAGGAAGTCATTGAACTAGATGAACAGATGCGTACATATGAACAAGAAATGAAGCATCTGACCGGTGATGCACTGGAGCAGAAAATGAACCAGTATACAAACGCAACTCATAAATTTGAACAGTTAAATGGATTTGCTTACAAAAGTGAGATCACAGGAATCCTTAAAGGGCTTGGATTTTCCGAAGAAGATTTTTCAAAAGAGATCAATACCTTATCTGGAGGGCAGCGAACTCGTGTTGCTCTTGGTAAACTTCTTCTTAAGAATCCAGACATCCTGCTTCTTGATGAGCCGACAAACCATCTGGATGTCGATTCTATCAGATGGCTTGAAAATTATTTATCTCATTATAAAGGTGCCGTGATCATTGTATCTCATGATCGTTATTTTCTTGACAAAATTGTCAATAAAGTTATGGAGATCGACCAAGGGCATTCCATGCTGTTTGATGGAAATTATACTACATTTATTGAGAAACGCGACCAGATCAAAGCAATCCGTCTAAAAGAGTATAAAAACCAGCAACAAGAGATCAAACACCAAAAGGAAGTTATCAAAAAATTAAAGCAGTTTAATCGTGAGAAATCGATCAAACGAGCAGAAAGCCGCGAGAAAGCTTTAAACAAAATTGAAGTTTTAGAAAAACCAACTGAATATAATGCAGACATGCGTCTTAGCATTGAGCCAGAAGTAGTCAGTGGAAATGACGTTCTTACATTAAAAGATGTTTCAAAATCATTTGGAAGCAAACCTCTATTTGAAGGTCTCAGTGCAGATATCTTTCGTGAAGAACGCGTTGCCCTAATCGGTCCAAACGGAACTGGTAAGACCACCTTATTAAAGATCATTTGCAAAAAGATCAGCAATAACGGAGGAACGATCACTCTTGGTGCAGGTGTTTCTATCGGTTACTACGATCAGGCACAGGATAACTTAGATGATTCTAAAACCATCTTTGATGAAATTTCTGATGCCTATCCTGACCTGAACAATACAAAGATCCGTAATACACTTGCAGCATTTTTATTTTATGGAGAAGATGTATTCCGTCCGATTTCCTCTTTAAGTGGTGGCGAAAAAGGTCGAGTTTCCCTTGCAAAATTAATGCTTTCTCATGCAAACTTTCTGATTCTTGATGAGCCGACAAACCATTTGGATATTCAGTCAAAAGAAATCCTTGAATCAGCAATGAACGCTTACACTGGAACGATTCTGTACGTTTCACATGATCGTTATTTCATCAACAAAACAGCAACAAGAATTCTGGAAATTTCTGACCACGGATTAACTTCATATCCTGGTAATTATCAAGATTATATCGCACAGAAAGAGAAAGAAAAGGCTGCTCTAAATGCTGCTTCTACTTCCGCTGTTTCTGTTGATACGGAAGCAAAACTTGACTGGAAACAACAAAAAGAAGAACAGGCAAAGCAAAGGAAACGTGAGAACAGACTGAAAAAAGTCGAAGATATGATCACCGACCTTGAAACAAAGCAAGAAGAACTTTCCGAAGCCATGTCTTTACCTGAAAATGCTTCTGATCCTGCAAAACTAATGGAACTTAGCAACAAACAGGCAGAGATCACTTCTTCTTTGGAAGAACTTTATGAAGAGTGGGAAACTCTTTGCTAATTGATCAAAAAACATATATAATAAGAATGTTAATCGTATTTTAAACAGGAGGTTTTTATGAAATTAATATCCTTTGTTGTACCTTGTTACAACTCTCAGGAATATATGAGACACTGTATTGATACATTATTACCAGGAGGAGACCAAGTTGAAATTCTTATCGTCAATGATGGTTCTTCTGACAATACAGCTGCCATCGCCGATGAATATGAAAAAAAATATCCTGATATCTGCCGTGCTATCCATCAGGAAAATAAAGGACATGGTGGTGCCGTTAATACAGGAATCAAAAATGCAAAAGGAATTTATTTAAAAGTTGTCGACAGCGATGACTGGGTAAATGAATATGCTTATGGCGAAATTCTTGATACACTCTCTACTTTCTACAAACAAGGAACAGTTCTTGATATGCTGCTTTCCAATTATGTGTATGAAAAACAGGGTGCTAAGAAAAAAACAGTGATCCACTATCGTCACGCAATTCCAAAAGACAAGATCTTTTGCTGGGATGATGTCGGACGTTTCCCTGTCAGCCAGTATATTCTAATGCATTCTGTCATCTATCGTACAGCCCTGCTTCGTGAATGCCAGTTAGAGCTTCCAGAACATACATTTTACGTTGATAACATTTATGTATTTAAACCACTGCCATATGTAAAAACGATGTATTATCTTGATATAAACTTCTACCGCTATTTTATCGGACGTGATGACCAGTCTGTCAATGAAGCAAACATGATCAAACGTATCGACCAACAGTTTAAAGTTACTTACATCATGATCGATTATATGGCACAATTTAATCTTGTAAGTAAACCATTAAAACGCTATATGAGACATTATCTTTCTATCATCATGTGTATTTCTTCCGTAATCGCAGTAAAATCTGGAACAAAAGAGCATTTAAAGATGAGAAAAGAATTATGGAAATACTTATACGGAAAAGATAAAAAATTATATCGCAAGATTCGTCACAATATCACAAGCTGTGCTGTCAATCTTCCTGGATATGTTGGAAGAAAAGCCACGATCGGTATGTATAAAGCAGCCCGCAAATTTATTGGTTTTAACTAATTTTTTATATTTTAAACTATACACTCAAAAGACTCGTTTTTGCGGGTCTTTTTTGTTTCCATATGTACGTGTTCTGCGTATTCTAACAATAAAGACAGAAAGGATTTTAATGATGATAGCTTCTGTTTCAAAACAGATTCATGCTGATCTTGCACACCAGCATGGTTTTTTAGGAGAAGGCATTGGCATTGCTTATCTTGATACCGGACTTTTCCCTCATAAAGATTTTGCTCCATATTCCAGCCGTATCGCTGAATTCATAGATTTCGTACAATATCGATCTTTTAGTTATGATGATAACGGACACGGAACTCATATTACAGGAATTGCTGCTTCTTCTGCGGTCTTTGATTCTGACTATCTTGGCATCGCTCCAAAATCTCATATTATAGCATTAAAAGTATTAGATGCATCAGGAAATGGGGTTCAAAGTGCATTTTTAAAAGGACTGGACTGGATTCATAAACATCACAACTCTTATAACATCCGCATTGTCAATATTTCAATTGGAAGTTCTGCTTCAGAAGAAAGCCCTGCTTCCATAGAATTATTAACACATGTTAACACATTATGGGATGACGGCCTGATCGTATGTATTGCTGGTGGAAATCACGGACCAAAATCTCACAGTATCTCCATTCCTGGAAATAGTCCAAAGATCATTACCATTGGATCAAGTGATGATACCTCCCCAATGATCGGCAGACGCGGATTTAAAGTTCAATATTCTGGTCGTGGTCCAACCTCCTCATGTGTTATGAAACCAGACGTTGTTGCTCCTGGAACTAATATTTTTTCCTGTGCTCCAAATCACCGTTATACTTTAAAAAGTGGTACTTCCATGGCAACCCCGGTTGTTTCTGGTTCACTTGCTCTATTACTCGAAAAGTATCCTTTTTATACAAATAAAGATGTAAAAATGAAGCTTCGTAAAAACTGTGACAAATTAAAAACCCCCAGGCACCATCAGGGCTGGGGGAGGATTAATTTAAAAAAATTAATGGATTTATAAAATTTTAACTTGATTCTTCATCAAACAAAAATTCACATAAAACTTGATTACTGACAAGAATCCCTTCTTGTGTCAGCAAGATTTGATCTCCTTGTTCTTTGATAAAGCCTTGTTCTATGGATTCTTTTAGAGGTTTCTCATAAACAGAATCCATAGAACAGCCAAAACGCTCTTCGAATTTATTTTTTGAAATTCCTTTCGTCTTCCTTAACCCAAGAAACATAAACTCTTCCATCTGCTCATGAACGGATAACGGACGAGTTTGGCTGTATAGCTCATCAAATGATGTTATCTTTAGATACTGTTTCATATCCGATGGATTCTCAAAGCGTCTCTCATCCATATAAGACGATGCATTCAATCCAACACCAAGATATGGAATATGTGACCAGTAACCTAAATTATGTCGACTTTCAAAATCTTTTTTTGCATAATTTGAAATCTCATACTGTTCATATCCATATTCCTTGAGAATCTGTGCTGTCATCTGATACATCCGCACCTCATCTTCTTCCGACGGCAGAAGATCTTCTAAATTCTCATCTTCATAAAAAGGGGTTCCCTCTTCTATGATCAAACTGTAAGCTGAGATATGTTCCGGTGAAAGTTCTGCGATCGTTCTTAAGTTTTTCTCATAGGAATGAATTGTTTGCTTTGGAATCGCACTCATAAGATCGACACTGATATTACAAAATCCAGCTTCTCTCGCCCAATTGTAACATTGTAAAAACTGTTCATAGGTATGAATTCTTCCAAGATATTGAAGTTCTTCCTGAATCGTTGACTGTAATCCAAAACTGATCCTGTTGATCCCGCTTTCTCTGTATGTACAAAGTTTCTTTAAATCTACCGTTCCGGGATTCGCCTCAATCGTGATCTCTGCATTCTCACTGACCTTAAAATACTGAAAGATAACATTACAAATTTCTTTGATATACTGTTCTTTCAGATAAGATGGCGTACCACCTCCGATAAAAACAGTCACTACTTCCTCTTTTGTAAGTTTCTTTCCCCAGAAAATCAATTCTTCTTTTAATTTTGTTATATAATCATCGATCACTGCATTCTCTGCCTGAAACGAACAAAAGTCACAGTATCGACATTTGCTTTTGCAAAATGGTATATGAATGTAAAGTTCAATCTTTTTAGTCTTCATCTAATTTCAGAACACTCATGAATGCTTCCTGTGGAATTTCAACATTTCCTACCTGACGCATTCGTTTCTTTCCTTTCTTCTGTTTCTCTAACAGTTTTCTCTTACGAGAGATATCTCCACCATAACATTTTGCCAGAACGTCTTTTCTCATCGCTTTGACAGTCTCTCTTGCAATGACTTTACTTCCGATTGCTGCCTGAATTGGAATTTCAAACATATGTCTTGGAATCTCTTCTTTTAGTTTAGAACACATCTTGCGTCCACGTTCATATGCTGTATCTTCATGTACAATAAATGAAAGTGCATCAACTTCTTCTTTATTGATCAGGATATCTAATTTCACAAGTTTTGATGTCTGATATCCTTTCATCTCGTAATCTAAGGATGCATATCCTCTGGAACGTGATTTTAATGCATCAAAGAAATCGTAAATGATCTCATTTAGTGGAAGTTCATAACGAAGCAATGCTCTTGTCTCTTCCATATATTCCATTCCAAGATAAACTCCACGCCTTTCCTGACATAAGCCCATGATCGCTCCGACAAATTCTGATGTTACCATGATCTCTGCTGTAACGATTGGTTCTTCCATATGATCGATCTCTGATGGATCAGGAAGATTTGATGGATTTGTCAATTCGATCATTGTTCCATCTGTCTTATATACACGATAAATAACCCCTGGTGCTGTTGTTACAAGATCCAGATTATATTCTCTCTCTAAACGTTCCTGAATGATCTCCAAATGTAATAATCCAAGGAATCCACAACGGAATCCAAATCCTAACGCAACCGATGTCTCTGCTTCAAACTGAAGTGCTGCATCATTTAACTGAAGTTTTTCTAATGCATCCCTTAAATCTGGATATTTTGCCCCATCTGTTGGATATAATCCACAATATACCATCGGATTAACCTTTTTATATCCAGGAAGTGGCTCTGCACATGGATTATCCGCATCTGTGATCGTATCACCGACTCTTGTTCCCTGCACATTCTTAAGACTGGCTGTGACATATCCAACCATTCCAGCAGTTAATTCATCACATGGATTAAATCTTCCAGCCCCAAATGTTCCAACTTCCACAACTTCTGCACTTTCTCCGGTTGCCATCATCTTCATCTTTGTTCCAACTTTGATCGTACCTTCTTTAATTCTTGTAAAGATGATAACTCCTTTGTATGCATCATACATACTATCGAAGATCAGACCCTGAAGAGGTGCATTCTTATCTCCCTGTGGTGCTGGAATCTTCTCTACGATCTGTTTCAATACCTGCTCTACATTTAATCCGCTCTTTGCTGAAATCTGTGGTGCATCTTCTGCATCAATCCCGATCACATCTTCAATCTCTGCTTTCACACGTTCCGGATCTGCACTTGGAAGGTCGATCTTATTGATCACCGGCATAACTTCCAGATCATGGTCGATCGCAAGATATACGTTTGCTAATGTCTGAGCTTCGATTCCCTGTGCCGCATCGACAACAAGGATTGCTCCTTCACAGGCTGCAAGACTTCTTGAAACTTCGTAATTAAAATCGACATGTCCTGGAGTGTCGATAAGATTAAAGATATATTCTTCTCCATCATCTGCTTTATATACAATTCGCACTGCCTGAGATTTGATCGTAATTCCACGTTCTCTCTCAAGATCCATATTGTCAAGAACCTGTTCCTGCATCTCCCTGTCAGTTAATGTCCCTGTCATCTGGATGATTCTGTCTGCTAATGTTGATTTTCCATGATCTATATGTGCGATAATGCAAAAATTTCGTATTTTACTCTGATCTATTGCCATAAGTTCCTCCTAATTATATTTCAAGTACATATAACTTTTTACATACTCCATTTTAGTATAACACATCACTTAATAATTCAGCAAGTAAACTCATGGATGCTTTCGCTTCTGACAATGTATTGTTCTGAGCTCCAACTTCAACCAAAAGGCTTCTTCCTCTGTAATGCAGATTATAACGATATCCTTTCATATAAATTTTTCTTGTAAAACCAGGATATTTTTTTGCTGCCTGTGCCTGAAGCTGCAGACTGAACGCTAAATTCATCTGTTTATTAGGATTTTTCAGATATCTAATATTTCCATTGGATATGGTACGGCTCATACCATTAAAAAACATGATCTGTGCCATCCGTCTGCCCTTTTGCATTGTAACAAGTTTTGTTTTTTCACTGACACCATCACGGTGCAAATCGATCACCACTTTTATAGATGGATATTTCTTTAAATGATTCTCTATTGCATTTGCTGCATAATTATAGGCTTTTGATCGTTCTTCTTTCCCGTTTTTTTTATCATAAATATTACGGTCATGTATAACAGAAATATTTTTCTCTCTTAATTTCTTAACCAGCATATCCCCTACACCGATCACTGTATCTGATTTTTTTCCTCTTTTACTTCCTCTGTATGTCTCACTCCCATGCGTATGATAGATCAAGATCTGCGGTTTTTTTGTCTTTTTTAATTTAAGATCCATGTTGAGTAAAACTTTTCCATTCAGTTCACTGTTCAATGCCATTGTTGTACTGTCGATCTGATAAATATATTTTCTTAAATATTTGGGATTTTCCCATTTTTTTGCATGAAATCTTTTTGCTTCCTTTTTTACCTCCTGAGCAGCTTCATCTGTTGTCTCATCATCCTGAAAATGGTAATAATCCTCCTGTACAAGATCTTGCTCATCTTTATCTTTATAGTCTGTCCGATATTGTAAAAATGGTACAGTATCACGATAATATATACGGATCATATCAGACAAGATCATCCCTGAAAATGTTTCTTCTTTCTTTGACAATGCTGGACAAAATTCAGTAATCACTTTTCGATAATACCCATCGATCATCTCTGCTATCATTGTGCCTGACACCTGTTTACTAAAAATTATAAAAAATATAAAAATCCCTATCTGTATGATCCATCTCTTTCTTTTCTCCATACTTTCATTGTATTCATGGGTTCTTTAATTATGCAATAAATGATTAATGCCTTCTGATATGGTATAGCTGATCCTTTTCATTGATTCATCAATATTCTTTGGTGTTACATGCATGGAAATAAATTCTTCATCCATATTTTCATATTCTTTTTCCAATGATCTCCTACCAAAAAGATCATGAATGATCGCTGGTACAGAAATTACCGTTGGCACTCCAATGGCAAATACCGGAACACCGATCGTATGTTCCGTAATCTCACTTCTATGGTTCCCAACCCCTGAACCAGGTGAAATCCCAGTATCACTGATCTGAATCGTTTTATTTAATCTGCTGGAACTTCTTGCCGCCAGTGCATCAATTGCGATCAAAACATCTGGTCTGATCTTTGCTGCCAGCGATTCCAAAATCTCACTTGTCTCAATTCCTGTCTGTGCCATAACTCCCGGCGCGATCGCACTTAACTCATACTGATATTCTCCAATTCCTTCTCTTTCTAAATGCCTTGTAATGCAAAGATTATTTACAACTTTAGGTCCTAATGAATCTGCTGTTACATTAGCATTTCCAAGGCCTGCGATCAGTATCTTTTTTCTCTTTCCAAGCATCTCCTTTAGATTTAAAAATAATGCTTCACTCATTTCTTTATGAAAACTCCCATCATTTGAAGACAGATTTTTTGCTTCGATCGTAATATAACTCCCTTTTGGTTTTCCAAGAGAAATTTCTCCTTTTTTATTTTTGATTATGATCTTTGTTTCTTTAATATGATTTGCTGTATCTATCCTTGTTTTTACAATAATTCCAGACTCCGCAGATCCAATATTTTTTTCTTCCTTCAATTCTAACGCCAGATCTGTACGATTTTGCATCAATGTTTCCTCCTTTTTTGTGTAGTATGTGATTGTTTTTAAAAAAATATTACATTTTTTTGCCAAAGTTATTGACAAATGAGGACATTTTCTATAAGATATAACAGTATGTTTTGTGTATAGCTAACCGTGTCTCGCTATAGACAAGATTCAAGAAAAGTAAGAAATTTAAGTTATTATATTGGAGGTGCCCACTTTGGCAAATATTAAATCAGCAAAAAAAAGAATCAAAGTTATCAACACAAAAACAGAAAGAAATAAAGCAATCAAAACTAAAGTTAAAACATATATCAAAAAAGTAGAAGCAGCTATCGCAGCTAACGATAAAGCAGCAGCTTCTGAAGCTTTAACAGCTTGCATTTCTGAGATCAACAAAGCTACTTCTAAAGGAATCTTCCACAAGAATACAGCTTCCAGAAAGATCTCTCGTTTATCTAAAGCTGTTAACGCTATCGCTTAATTTTAAATATTAAGAATCGAATATAAATATAATTAACCCGCAAAAAAGAAGCCACCGTCAGGCTTCTTTTTTGTTTACATTTTTAGAAAATAAACAGGATAGCCACTCTTATTATCTGGCTATCCCATTTTTAACTCCTTTATTTTATTTCTGGCTGAACTCAATCAGTAACAGTTCCACTCCAACCCTGTCGCTGATCTTTCCTGTTTTAATCGCCTCATCTGTCTTCGTACATAACTCGAGCATATTGCACAGTGTTTCCATCGAAAACAGCTTAGCCTGATCTTTTAATTTTCCTGCCACAAATACTGGTACTTTCATCTGCTTGGCGATCATTCCATTATTCTTTCCTAATCTGTCTAAATCCTTTACTTGAAGCAGCTGATTACACTGTCTTACCAACAACGCAAGAATCCCAAATGGAGACTCTCTCAATTCGATCAGATCGTAATATAATGTAAGTACTTTTTCTCTTTGTTTTCTTGCAATTGCTTCAAGCATTACAAAAATCTGATTTGTCGTCTGAGACGATGTCAATTGTTCTAAATCATGAATCGTAATCTCTTTTCTTTCTCCAACATAGGAAATCAGCTTTTCCAGTTCATTTTTTAATGTATACATATCAGATCCACAACGGTATAAGAAACTTCGCATTGTTGAAGATGACATCTGTTTTCCTTCTTTCTTAAGTAATGACATCAACCATCTGGATAATTCTTTATCTCCTGCTGATTCAAAACAGACTACATGTCCTTCCTTCGAAAGGAACTTATAAATCTTTGAACGTTTATCAACACTATCTTCAATAAAAAGAAGTACACTTGTATCAGAAGCTTCTTTTAATGCCTCAATAAAAGAATCATCACTCTTCTTTCCAAGGCCTGTCTCGTCCAAGATAATGAATCTATGATCACTAAAAAATGGCAGTGTCTTTGCAAGCTCTGCAATCTCCACTGAATCAGCCTTTTTCCCTTCAAAATAAGAATAATTCATCGTATCATCTTCTGAAACTAAAGCCTTCTTTAACTGATTCTTCATCTGGGAGATCATATATTTTTCTTCTCCGTAAAACAGATAAAATCGTTCATATGTATTTGTCTTGATATCTTCTAATATTTTCTTCATATTTTTGCATCTCTTTCTCTGGCTTTTGATAGTATACCTTGTTTTTAACTGATTTTCAACCATCTCTTTTCTCTCGAAAAATGACAGCTCCATTTGTGTCTGTTCTTTTGATCTTCGTATGGCAGCTTTTTAACCTGTGAATTGTTTCCTTATGCGGATGTCCATATCTGTTATTTTGTCCACAGGATATGATCGTTTGTTCCGGCAATACCTTTTGCAAAAATTCGCTGCTCGTAGAATTCTTAGAACCATGATGTGCTACTTTTAATATTTCTGCGTGGCTAAGTCCTTCTCCCAGAAGCTGTTCTTCTCCTTCTTTTTCTACATCCCCTGTAAGAAGTAATTTGTATCCAAGCACATTCCCTTGCATGACAATTGAAGCCGCATTCTTTTCCATCTTACTGTTCTTTACCGGATGGAGAACTTTAAGATAATCATCTTTCGTCTTAATTGTTCTTCCTCTCGATAAATAAAAAACTTTAGTATTATTTTGTCTTGCCGCTTCTATGATCTTTTCCATTGCTGCATCCTTTTGTATTTCAGGAAGTCCAAGATATTCAATCCTTCCCATCTTAAGAAGTTCAAGAATTCCAGAATAATGATCCACATCCATGTGGCTGATAACTGCAATTTTGACCCTTTGATATCCAAGATATTTTATATATGGAAGAATCCTATATTTTCCAACTTGATCTTCACTACTGCTTCCTCCATCTGATATTATCAGTCCTGCATTGGTATCAGCAATAAAACAGTCTCCCTGTCCAACATCAAGAAAAGTGATCGTCTTCTTTCGAAACTTTGGTATAAATATAAGAAGCACAATTCCTGTATAAACAAGACCAATCCTGATCTTAAATTGAAGTTTATTTCTTTTAGAAGTACACAACAAAAGCAGACTATAAAACAAAATCACCCAGAAAAATGGTACATGCCCGATTGTAAGCATTCCATATGATCGTTTGGAAAGCCATAAGATCACATATATCATCCACGAAATGATATCGTGAAAAATTGTATGTGGAAGAAAGATCAAAACAAACGCCACCGTAAATGCCGTCGATGCCAATGGTACAGCTATCACATTTGCCAAAAACGAAAGAAGCGGTGCTTCATATTGAAAATAAATTATTATTGGAAACATTCCAATCTGAATCGCTGTACAAAACAATAAAGATTCTCTTATTTTTTGAAACTTGCCCTTAAGCCTTGGCTTGATCCTCTGATAACATCCGATCACAAAAACCGCTGTAAATGAGTAAAGGAACGCTGTATCATAAATCCTGTATGGACGTATAAGAAGCAATATCACACCAGCAAAAGAAGCCGATGATAATAAATCGTAATGTTCTCCTAAAATCTGCGATAAAAAATAGATCAAAAGCATGATCAATGCTCTTAAAGAAGATACTGAAAATCCCGTTAAAGCACAATAAAATACCGCTGACATCGTTCCAATAACTGAACTGATCATAAAGCTGCCACAAAGTCTGCGAAACAGCCGATAAATGCTTCTTCCTGCCAGCGAAATATGAAGTCCAGATACTGCCATTAAATGAATCAGACCGCTTTCTTTAAAATCATCTTTTACAGTATCATTAAGCTTTGTTTTATCTCCAAGCATCATTGCATTCAGGAAATTTGAAATTCCTTCATCATACTGCATACTAAGTTGTTGTTTTAAATATTTTCTGCATCTTGCGATCATTTGATCTAAGCATAACTCTGTAGATTTTTTAATAAGTATGTCTTTTGAATATGCATGATAATAAATACCTCTGCTAAAATAATAATGCCTGTTGGAAAACTGTCCTGGATTGGTTGCTCCATCAAAGACTTTAAGGCTACCCCTAAAAGATACGACATCGCCTGAACTTATTTCTTCGTCATTTGATGTATATAACAAAATTTTTCCTTCCAGCATATCATTTTTAAGAAGCAATGCCTGCTTTCCGGTTTTTGTTTGCGATACTTCAACTACCTTTCCTATGATGTCCTGTGTTTCATTATATCTGACTTGTGAAAAATCAAGATTCATCGAGATTTTAGCAGATGCAGCAAATATAATTCCTAAGATCATTCCTGCGATGATCCATCCATATCCCTTATCAAAGCAAAGCATACACACCATAATGCAGAGTCCTGCAAGTAAATAAAAAGCCGTTGCCATGGATAAAATATTCCATACAACGGCCATTCCGGATAATACTCCGGTAAATATAAGAACCATAGGTCTTTTTTTCATAAATCATTTCATTGGCAATTCATCAAACACAAAACTGTCTCTTCCAAGTGCTCCTAATGCTGTTCCATCTGTATCAAGCATAGGTTCTCCTGAAATCGAAAATGATACATAGTTAATTCCTTTCAATTGAGTTAATGTATAAACAATCCCCGCACGACAGATTAAATCTTTGTTCTCTGCAATCCGTTTATATCCCATTGAAAAATCAACCTGAACAATATTGCTGTTCACCTCAAAACTGTTGATCACAATTCTCTTTGGTATAACAGACCTTATGTTCTGACTCTTTGGCGTCTTCTGAAGTTCTCCTAATAACGTCTGAACTTTCTGAATCTGACTGCCTTTTAATCTGATATTTTTTCTTTTTAATATGAGTTTTGTCACATCATTGTTTGTGTAATAAATCGCCGTTCCTTTTTGATTGCTCTGGTCATTCGTTTCTTTCTTTGACCGGCATCCTGTAAGTGCCAGAACAAGAATCAGACAGAACATCATCATAACAGATTTTTTCTTCATCTTCTCCTCCTAGCCTTTATATTTTAACGGAATTCTTAAGGTAAATGTTGTTCCTTCACCAACTTTACTGTACAGCTTAATCTCTCCATTATGAAGAGATACAACGCTTTTCGTGATCGCAAGTCCAAGTCCGGTACCTCCAGTGTCTCTTGATCTTGCTTTATCCACTCGATAGAAGCGATCAAATACCTGATCCTGGCAGTCCTCTGGAATACCTACACCTGAATCCGCTACTTTCACATAGAAATACTTATGATCAGCATTCAATGTAACACGGATCCATCCGTCATCTTTGTTGTATTTAATACCATTCTCGATCAGATTTGTGAGTCCAAGTGATAATTTCACTTCATCAATCTCCGCAGTAACCGGACGAAAACTTTCAAAGATCAATTCAATATTACGTTGAAGTGCCAGCGGCTTTAATCTCTTCATAACAATCTCTAACAATTCATTAATGCTGACTGTAGTGATCTGAAGCTGTGCTGCTTTCTTATCTAGTTTTACCAAGGATAACAGGTCAGAAATAATAACATTCTCTCGATCGATCTCCGCGACAATATCCTGCATAAATTCACGGTATAGTTCTGCTGGAACCTGATCTCCCTGCTGAATCAGAGAATCTGCAAGAACTTTCATTGATGTCATTGGTGTTTTTAATTCATGAGACACATTCGATACAAATTCCTGTCTGGATTCTTCTAATGTCTGCATTCTTCCAAGAATCTCGTTAAAGCGCTGTACAATCATACGCATTTCCAAAAATCCTGTCTCTTCAATCGACTCATCCTCATGCCCAGATGCAATAAAATCAACGTCTTTCTGAATCTTCTTTAAATCTCTTGTCAGTAAATAACTGATTGCCATCGCCGCACACAATCCGCATATAATGAAAGCAACCAAAAGCATATTCCTTCTGTGTTCCATCTCGATGACTGCACCCATCATATCTTCTGATGGAACAGTCGCCATTACTGCACCAAGAATCTGTGTTTTATTTCCTGTCTTGTATGTGATTGGAACCAAAACTTCAATATATTTTCCATTCTCTGTAACAATTCTTTCTTTGTTTCCCTCCATGATATCAAGAATATTCTGATTCAGGAAGAATCTTGACTGAAAATCTGTATGTGTATCTTTTATGATCTTATAATTACTTTTGATTACGATGATCCGACCATTCATACTCGCTGCTAATTTATCTGTCTGGGTAGAAAGAGAGTTGGAGCCATCGTCTAAACGAAAATCAACTCCAACTACCTGATCTCCAAGCCATGCACACTGACTAGCTACACTATCAACTTTCTGATCATATATTTTCTCTCGATATCCATCATTCAAAAACTTACTAAAAAAAACAGATATCAATGTCGTCAGCAAAAAGATTGATAGAAAGATAAAGAACTGCATACTATGTAAGAAGGCAAATCGATCTCTCTTACGCTTGAAAATAGTAACCTACCCCCCACTTTGTATGTACATAGTCCGGTACTCCGGGATTCACTTCGATCTTCTCTCTCAGTCTTCGAATATGAACATCAACAGTTCTCGCATCTCCTGGATAATCGTATCCCCATACGGTATTCAACAGATCCTCTCTGCTATATACTTTATTAGGATGAAATACCAAAAGTTCAAGCAGATCAAACTCCTTGGCTGTCAGATTCACTTCTTTGCCGTGAATATGTACTCTGCGGCTTTCACAGTCGATCTTTAATCCTCTGGATTCTACAACTTTTGCAGATTCCTCTTCTTTCACATCGTGATGTGCGCTTCTTCGTAAAATAGCCTTGATCCTTGCCTTTACTTCCAGAATATTAAACGGCTTGGTAATATAATCATCTGCACCATATTCTAGTCCTAGAATCTTATCCATGTCTTCTCCCTTAGCCGTCAGCATAATGATCGGAACATTAGAGAATTCACGAATTGCCTGACACACTTCAAATCCAGTCAGACCAGGAAGCATCACATCAAGAAGAATGATATCGTACTTATTCTCCTTTGCTTTCTCTAATGCTTCTTCACCATCGTAAGCACAGTCAACCTGCATCTCGTCTTGTTCTAAACTGAATTTAATGCCTTTCACGATTAGTTTTTCATCATCAACAACTAAGACCTTCCTCATTTTTCCACCTCTATAAATTATATTGTTATCTTGTCTTTGATCTTATTATAGATTCCCTCTTTGATTCCTTGAATCTTCATGATATCTTCAGGGCTTGTAAAAGAGCCATGTTCCTCTCGATAAGAAATAATATCATTCGCCTTCGATTCTCCAATTCCAGAAAGTGTCTTTAATTCCTCGACACTTGCAGTATTGATATTAATCTTTCCAGAGGAAGATTGTGTGGCGTTCACATCGGTTGTTTCCTTCTTTGTTACTTGTTTCTTCGATGGGATTGTAATCTGCTGCCCATCTTTCATCTTCTCTGCCTGGTTAATACTCTCTGCTGATGCCTTGGATGTCAGTCCTCCAGATGCCTTGATCGCTGCTACGATCCGGTCGTCCTTTGAAAATTTATATACACCTGGATGCTTTACTTCTCCACAGATATAGACGTAAATAGAATCTTTGGATGAGGATTTCCTGGCCGTTGTCGTCTTCTCCTGCCTTGATGCTATCATTACATCACTTCTGCGTGTACATCCACTAAATATAAATATCACCACCAGCAAAATGTTTATTATTTGGACTCTTCTAAACAACATAAACCTCCCGGTCTTATGCAAAGAGCCTGGAACATGTAAATCTATTTTCTATTTTAGCGAAAATTATAATACTTTACAAGAGATATTTATCATTTCCATTTAAATATTAACAAACCTGCAACAAACAAAACAACTCCTAAAAGTTTTATCCATGCAAAACCTGTTTTTTCCACTCCAAACAATCCAAATACCTCGATCAGATAAGAAATAACACTTTGCGATGCAACGATCAGCATAGCAGACTGTGCAGGACCCAGACTTTCGATACTTTTAATTACCGTAAATGTGATCGCTGCTCCAATCATCCCTCCAAGCAAAAGGTATTTAGGACTTACTTTTAGAAGCATTGTAAAGCTTTGATCTTTTTCTGTCACAAACCATATGATCAAGCATGCCAGAAATCCTGTTGCCTGAACAAACGTACTCGTTGTCCAGGTACTGCTTTGTTTTGTTACTTCTGTATTAAACACTCCCTGAATGCTCATAAGTGCACCCGAAACTAACGCAATGATCAACCCTAACATATAAAAAAACCTCCATGAAAAACTATCTTTTTATAAATAGTCTTTCCACAGAGGTTCATTTTATACATCTTATGCAATACAATCTTCTAAAATAGAAAGCATCTCATCAACATGTTCTTTTTCAATGACAAGTGGTGGCACGAAACGAATGACATTATTTCCTGCTGAAATTAAGATCAGTCCTTTCTCTAATGCTTTCTTAACAATATCTCCAACTGGATGATCTGCATCAAATTCAAGACCTTGCATCAAGGCAATTCCTCGATGTCCTGTAATACAGCTGTATTTATCTTTTAATTCTTCTAATTTATCCCACAGATATGCTCCCACTTCTTTTGCATGTTCTGGAATCTGTAATTTCTCAAACTGATCAAATACGGCATTGATCGCTGCTGTTGCAAATGGATTTCCTCCATAAGTTGTTCCATGATCTCCTGGAACTAAAGCCCCATCAGCCTTTTCTCCTACAACAAATGCTCCAACTGGAACACCACATCCAAGTGCCTTTGCAAGTGTTAAAACATCTGGTTTCACTCCATAAAGATCATGTGCAAATAAGGATCCACAACGTCCCATTCCACACTGGATCTCATCAAAGATCAGTAAAATATCTTTTTCATCACAAACTTTACGAAGTCCCTCTAAGAATTCCTTATCTGCAGGGAAAATACCACCTTCACCCTGAACAACCTCACAGATGATTCCGCAAGTCTTGTCTGTAATCTTTGATACAACATCTTCTAAGTTATTAAATTCTGCAAATACGGCACGGAATTCTTTTGGCACGAATCCATCCTGATAATGGCTGTTACCCGTAACAGATAAAGCTCCCTGGCTTCTTCCGTGGAAAGAATGATTCATAGCGATAAATTCATAATCTTTGGAATCATCTTTGTTATATGCATACTTTCTTGCAACTTTTAATGCACCTTCGATCGCTTCTGTTCCACTATTTGTAAAGAATACTTTTTTAAGTCCTGAAGCATCAACAATCTTCTTTGCAGCTTCTACTGCTGGAATGTTGTAATATAAATTTGATGTATGGATCAGCTTGTCAATCTGATCTTTTAATGCCTGATTGTAGGCTTCATTTCCATATCCTAATGCAAATACGGCAATTCCTGCACCAAAGTCTAAATATTTTTTATGGTCAGCATCGTATAAATAAACGCCTTTCCCTTTTTCTAATACAACTGGAAAACGATTGTATGTCTTTAAGATATACTGTTCTCCCTGGTCGATATATTCCTGCTGAGTTTTCATCTTAACATCCTTCCTCATCTTCACTGAACAATGGTTTATCAAATAATGGTTCTTTTAAGATAGCTGTTCCGATACCTTTTTCTGTAAAGAACTCCAGTAACAAACAGTTTGTCAAACGTCCATCTAAGATATGAACTCTGGAAACTCCACCTTCGATCGCTTCAATACAGTTTTTAAGTTTTGGAAGCATTCCTCCACCAACAACTCCGTTGTCAATAAATTCTTTTGCCTGTTTTAAATTCATCTCAGAAATCAGTGTTGATTTATCCTCAGGATCTACAAAAACACCTTCGATATCTGTTAAAAATACAAGTTTCTCTGCATTTAATGCTTCTGCAACTGCACATGCTGTATCGTCAGCATTAATGTTATATGCTTCGTAATTATCTCCTAATCCGATTGGAGAAATAACTGGTACAAAATCATCTTCGATCAGTGCTTCAAGAAGTGTTGTATCAACGCTCGTTACTTCACCAACATATCCAAGATCTTTTCCTGGCATCTCTTTTTTCTTAACGCGGATCATTTCTGCATCTTTTCCAGAAAGACCTACTGCTTTCACTCCAACTTCTGCCATCATGGCAACCAGTTCCTGATTAACTTTAAATAATACCATCTCAGCAACTTCCATTGTCTCTTTATCTGTGACACGAAGTCCATGATAAAATTCAGGTTCTTTTCCTGACATACGAACCCATTTACTGATTTCTTTTCCCCCACCATGTACGATGATCGGTTTCATACCTACTAATTTTAATAAAGCAACATCTCGGATAACACTCTTTTGAAGATTCTTATCTTTCATGGCACTTCCACCATATTTAACAACAACATAACTGTTATTAAAACGACGGATATATGGTAATGCTTCTGTTAATACCTTTGCTTTTTGTTTTGACTGTTCGATTAATTCTTCGATTTCATTTCCCATCTGTTCCATTCATTTTTCCTTTCGTAACTGTCTTGCTTTTCTGTATTTTATTTTATGATCTGTAATCCGCGTTGATCGTTACATAATCATGAGTCAGGTCACATCCCCATGCAGTTGCCTCAAAATCTCCATTATGTACGTTGATATCTGCTGTCACTGCATCTGCGGATAATACTTTTGTTGCCTCATCTTCAGAATAATCTGTTGCAATTCCATCCTTTACGATTTCAATCACACCATCCGCACTCTTTAAGCTGATGTCAACCTTCACTGGATCAAAATCAACTCCCGCATATCCAAGTGCGCAAAGAATTCTTCCCCAGTTCGCATCTTTTCCATAAATTGCTGCTTTTGTAAGACTTGATGTCACAACAGATTTACTTAAGATTTTCGCATTTTCTTTAGAATCTGCACCTGCTACATGAACTTCAAATAAACGTGTACATCCTTCTCCATCCCCTGCGATCTGTTTTGCAAGAGACTGGTTCACATATAATAAACCTTCTTTGAATGCTTCATAATCAGCATCTTTTTCTGTGATTTCTTTATTCTCTGCCATTCCATTTGCTAAAACGAAAACAGTGTCATTTGTAGATGTATCTCCATCAACAGATACCATATTGAATGTATCTTCGATCAGTTCTCTCTGAAGTTCTAATAATAAAGCTTTATCAATCGCTGCATCTGTTGTGATAAATCCAAGCATTGTTCCCATGTTTGGATGAATCATTCCAGAACCTTTGCACATACCTGCAATTGTAACTGTCTTTCCAGCAATTTCTACTTCTACCGCTGCTTCTTTTGGTTTTGTATCGGTTGTAAGGATTGCCCATGAGGCATCTTCTTCACTCTGTCTGTCAGCTTTCAATTCAGGAACTAATTTCTTGATTCCTTCTTTAATAACATCCATTGGAAGCTGCTGTCCAATAACTCCTGTGGAACCTACGACAACTTCTTCTGGTTTGATATCTAACAAGGCTGCAACTTCTTTTGCTTCTGTTACAGCATTTTCATATCCCTGTGCACCAGTACATGCATTGGCAATTCCTGTATTAACTACAACGGCTCTGACTGCTTCTTGTTCCTCTACAATCTTCTTTCCCCATAAAACTGGAGCTGCTTTTACGATGTTCTTTGTAAATGTTCCTGCGATCTTTGCTGGCACTTCACTTACGATCATTGCCATATCTTTGTTTGTCTTCCCTGGTTTGACTCCAGCACGAAGTCCTGCACATTTGAAACCTTTTGGAGCTGTTACTCCGGCATTGATGATCTTCATAATTCTAGTCCTTCCTTACCAAAGTTCTATGGGAACATTGGTACTAATTCTAATCCTTCAGTTTCTTTTAATCCAAACATAAGATTCATGTTCTGTACTGCTTGTCCAGCTGCACCTTTTACAAGGTTATCCATAGCACCCATCATGATGATGCGGTTTGTACGTTTATCAATCTTAAAGTTGACATCTACATAGTTACTTCCTTCTACCCATCTTGTCTCTGGGCAGACATCTTTATCTAAAACTCTGACGAATTTTTCATCTTTATAATAAGAATCATAGATTGCTTTGACTTCTTCATAGCTTACATCTTTCTTAAGTGTTGCATAAGCTGTCACCAAAATTCCACGATTCATTGGAATTAAATGTGGTGTAAAGTTTAATAACACTTCTTCTCCAGATGCATAGCTTAACTGATCTTCAATCTCTGGAGTATGTCTGTGTGTTGCGACTCCATATGCTTTGATGTTTTCATTGACTTCACAATATAAATTGTTGACTTTTGCTCCACGTCCAGCTCCGGATGTTCCTGATTTTGCATCGATGATCACACTGTTCATCTCGATCAGTCCTTCCTTCGCCATTGGGTAGATAGATAATGTAGAGCATGTTGGATAGCATCCTGGATTAGCGATCAATCGTGCTTTCTTGATATCTTCACGGTTAATCTCACAAAGTCCATAAACTGCTTCATCGATAAATTCTGGACTTTGATGTTTGATTCCATACCATTCTTCATAACGATTGACATCTTTGATACGGAAATCTGCACTTAAGTCGATGATCTTAACTTTTGATAAGATATCTTCTGACACTAATGAGCTGCACAGTCCCTGTGGTGTTGCTGTAAATATGACATCTACTTTGGATGCAAGTTCATCCATGTTATCGTCTAAACATTTGTCATCCACAATCTGAAACATATTTCTAAATACTTCATAATATTTCTGGTCTATATAACTTCTGGATCCATACCATACAACTTCTGCATCTTTATGTTGTGTAAGGATTCTTACAAGTTCCTGTCCTGCGTAACCTGTGGATCCAATGATTCCTGCTTTGATCATGTTAATCTCCTTGTCCTTCTCTTTTATAATGTAGGTTATTTTTTCAATCATTGCTCATAAGTATACAACCGAATTTTAAAATATGCAATAGTTTTGTATAAATATGCAATTATT